>NZ_JBSVQM010000016.1:0-103375 GCF_054863625.1 Clostridium sp. Marseille-QA1073
GGCAATAAGTCATCTGAAATAAAATTGCTAAATAAGAAAATTAAAATTTTTTATATAAATTTGTACAAAATTATTGACTAGAAAATAACTTAATGATAATATTAAAAAATACTTAG
This sequence comes from Clostridium sp. Marseille-QA1073, assembly GCF_054863625.1. Taxonomy (NCBI): domain Bacteria; kingdom Bacillati; phylum Bacillota; class Clostridia; order Eubacteriales; family Clostridiaceae; genus Clostridium; species Clostridium sp. Marseille-QA1073. The sequence continues at coordinate 117 of NZ_JBSVQM010000016.1, forward strand.
CCAGCTAAATAGTTAGGAGGAAATAAATGAATTTTCATGAATCTGATTCACTATATCATGTTTTTTACCAAGTGATAAGATTGCATTACTACCGTACTCATACGCAACTTGATAAAATAGGTCTTTATCCTGGGCAGCCACCTATGTTGCATGTTCTATATATAAAAGATGGGCAAAGCCAAAAAGAACTAGCTAGTAAGCTTGAAATAAAGCCTGCTACAATTACGGTAATGTTAAATAGAATGGAAAAGTCAAAGCTTGTAGAGAGGCACCAAGATCCTGAAGACCAACGGATATCAAGAGTATATCTCACTGAGTATGGTAGAGAAGTTTGCCAAGAGATGAATAAAATTGTAAAAAATATAGAATCGGAATGTTTTAGTAATTTTACAATGGAAGAGCAAGTTTTACTTCGTAGGTTATTGATGCAAATGCGTGATAATCTTTTAAAGGTATGTGACAAAAAGGTAGATATGTAATATTAAACTAAATAGAATTTTATTTCAGATGCCTAAAGTCAATAAGTTTTTTATTAAAGATATTTATTAACTTAATTTTACATGAAAAGTTTAATAGCTTTAACTGACTGGAGATGATTATTAATGATTAAGTTGTTTAAGTTTTTAAAACCATATGCAGCTTCTGTAGCTGCAATTTTAATACTTGTATTTTTTCAATCCCTTTCTGAACTATATTTACCAACTTTAATGTCAAATATAGTTGATACTGGGATAGTGAATGGAGATACAAACTATATTTTGAAAATTGGTGGATTTATGCTTCTTGTAGCGGCAGGAGGTACTATTTGTACAATTTTAGCTAGCTTTTTATCCTCAAAAGTTGCAACAGGATTTAGTAAAGATCTTCGTAAAAATGTTTTTTCAAGAGTTGAAAGTTATTCATTACAAGAATTCGATAAAATAGGAGCATCTTCTCTTATTACAAGAACTACAAATGATATTACACAAATTCAACAAGTATTAGTAATGATGCTTCGTATGATGATTAGTGCTCCAATGATGTGTATTGGTGGTATTATAATGGCAGTATCGAAAGATGCAAAGTTATCACTAATTATTATTGTTGTAATGCCTATACTTGCTATGGCTATAGGTATTATTGGGAAAAAAGGTATGCCATTATTTAAGATGATGCAATTAAAGATTGATAAATTAAACCTTGTATTACGTGAAAATCTTACAGGAATTAGAGTAATACGTGCATTTAATAGGATTGATCATGAAAAAAAGCGTTTTGATAAAGCAAATTTAGATCTTACTAATACAGCTATAAAGGTTAATAAAATAATGGCTGCATTAATGCCAATAATGATGGTAGTACTTAACTTTACAACAATTGCAGTTGTTTGGTTTGGAGGTATTCGTATTGACAATGGAAGTATGCAGGTTGGAGATCTAATGGCATTTATTCAATATGTAATGCAAATAATGTTCTCATTAATTATGGTTTCTATGATGTTTATATTAATTCCTCGTGCATCAGCTTCAGCGGTGAGAATTAATGAAGTGCTTGATACTGTTTCAGAAATAAATGACGGAAATAATACTAAAAGTTCTAATAAAAAAGGCTATATTGAGTTTAAAGATGTTACTTTTAATTATCCTGGTGCAGAGAAGCCAGCTTTAAGTAATATTTCTTTTAGTGCAAAGCCTGGTGAAACCACTGCAATTATAGGGGGAACTGGTTCTGGTAAATCTACACTTATAAGCCTTATACCACGTTTCTATGATGTTAGTAGTGGAAGTATTTTAGTTAATGGTATAGATATTAGAGAAATGACTCAAGAAGATCTTAGACTGAAGGTAGGTTTTGTACCTCAAAAGGCAGTCTTATTTAGTGGTACAATAGCTGATAATATAAGATATGGTAAGGATGATGCTTCTGATAAAGAAGTTAAGCATGCAGCAGAAATTGCTCAGGCTTCAGATTTTATTTTTAATATGAAAGATGGATTTGAATCAGTTATATCTCAAGGTGGAACTAATGTTTCAGGAGGGCAAAAACAACGTCTTTCAATAGCTCGTGCATTGGTGAGAAGACCAGAGATATATGTTTTTGATGATAGTTTTTCTGCTTTAGATTTTAAGACAGATGCAAAATTACGTGCAGCACTTAAAAACGAAACAGGGAAATCAACAGTGATTATAGTTGCACAAAGAGTAAGTACAGTTATGGATGCAGATAGAATTATAGTTTTAGATGATGGACAAATTGCAGGAATAGGAAATCATAAAGAACTTTTAAATAATTGTGATGTATATCGTGAAATTGTATCTTCACAGCTGTCAGAGGAGGAATTAGCATGAGCGAAAAAGGTATAGAGCGTAAACCAAACAATGGAGCAAAAGTAGGTCATGGTGGACCTCGTATGGGAATGGCTGTAGAAAAAGCAAAGGATTTTAAAGGGACACTAAAAAGATTAATAGGATATTTAGCACCTCATAAACTTCAAATTTGTGCAGTATTTTTAATGGCTATTCTAAGTACGGTTTTTAGTATTGTAACACCTAAAATAATGGGAAAAGCTACGACAACTCTATTTGAAGGTCTTATGGCTAAGTTTATGGCTATAAAGATGAATCAACCTGTGCCTAGTGTTGATTTTGATTATATAGGACGTATAATTCTTATTTTAATAGCATTTTATATAATTAGTGCAGCTTTTAACTATGTTCAGCAGTTAATTATGGCTGGTGTCGCACAGAAGACAGTTTATAATATGCGTAATGATATTAATAATAAACTTTCACATCTACCACTTAAATTTTTTGATTCTCATACCCATGGGGAAATATTGAGCCGTGTTACCAACGACGTTGATAATATTAGTAGTACACTACAACAGAGTATTACACAACTTATAACATCTATGCTTACACTTATAGGTATTATTGTTATGATGCTTACTATAAGTCCAGTATTGACACTTATTTGCATTATAACTTTGCCATTATATATATTTGTAACAAAAGTTGTGGCATCAAAATCACAAAAGCATTTTGCTCAGCAGCAAAAGTCACTTGGTGAGTTAAATGGTCATGTTGAGGAGATGTATACTGGTCATAAAATTATTAAGGCATTTGGACATGAAGAAAAGTCAATAAATGAATTTAATGAAATTAATGAAAAATTATATGATGCAGGTTGGAAAGCTCAATTTATTTCTGGTATTATCATGCCATTAATGACTTTCATTAGTAATCTAGGATATGTACTTATATGTGTTGTAGGTGGTATTTTTGTTACTAAGGAAAGAATTAAAATTGGTGATATACAAGCTTTTATTCAATATTCAAAACAATTTACTCAACCAATAGTTCAAACAGCAAATATAGCAAATATTCTTCAATCAACTGTTGCATCTGCTGAACGTGTTTTTGAACTTCTTGATGAAATTGAAGAAATTAAAGATAGTGAATACAACAATGTTATAGAATCTCCTAAAGGTGAAGTTAAATTTGAACACGTTAAGTTTGGATATAAAGAGGATGCTACTCTTATTGAAGACATGAATATTGATGTTAAGCAAGGTCAAACTATTGCTATTGTAGGTCCAACTGGTGCAGGAAAAACTACACTTGTTAACCTATTAATGCGTTTTTATGAGATAAACGATGGTAAAATTACCATAGATGGTGTTAATATTCAAGATTTAAATCGTGGAGATTTACGCAGCATGTTTGGAATGGTACTTCAAGATACATGGCTATATAATGGTACTATAAGAGAAAACATAGGCTATGGACGTAGTGGAGCTACTGATGAAGAGATTATTAAGGCGGCAAAGGCAGCTCATGCTGACCACTTTATTCGAACTCTTCCAGATGGATATGATACAATACTAAATGAAGAGGCTTCTAATATTTCTCAAGGACAAAAACAATTACTTACAATTGCTCGTGCCATACTTGCTGACCCTGCAATACTAATTTTAGATGAGGCAACAAGTAGTGTAGATACAAGAACAGAGTCTTATATACAAAAAGCAATGACAGAACTTATGAAGGGAAGAACAAGCTTTGTTATAGCACATAGATTATCAACGATCCGTGATGCAGACTTAATACTTGTTATGAACAATGGTAGTGTAATTGAAAAAGGTAATCATAATGAACTTTTATTAGAAGGTGGATTCTATGCAGATCTTTATAATAGCCAATTTACCAGTGGAAATTTAGAAGAACAAGCTATGTAAATAAAATATAAATTTAATATATATGAAACTTAATAAAAAAAGCTGTGAACAAAGATAAAATGTTCATAGCTTTTTTATAAAATTTTTAAACATATATATTTCGATATTATTTATAATTAAAATTTAGCTATCATTATAAGACATTCTATTTTTCCTCTTACTGTACCAAGACTTACTCCAATACAACTATTATTATTTGTTGCCATTTGAGATTCCAAATAGTAATCATTACTATTTTTTAAAATGCTATCTATTTCAAGTTCGCGGGCATTATTAAACATTACATCAATGCAATTTCTAGCATAAGTAGACATTTGAGAAATTAGTTCTTTATTATTAATATAATCAAGCATATTTTTAAATAAAGCTTCTGAATTAGTTTCATCCAGAGAATTTAATAATTGAAAATAATTTCCTAATGTTAGTGATCTATTTAAATTACCTTCTGTAAAGTCATAATCAAAAATAATACTTATATTACAAAATATATCTGATGGATCTACGCTTTTATATACCATTAAAGTATATAATTCTTTATCTTTTTCTTTAAAGATTAGTATACTATCTGGTTCTGAACCTACTACTATTTTTTTTAGCAATTCCTCTTCTTTTTTATTATTAACTTTCTTAAAGAATTGGTCTAATGTTATATCCTTTAGATTTTTATCACTTGTAGCATTAATAACTTTATTCACTTTTATAGATTTTATGTCTTTGGGTTTATTTGCTGTTGGTTTTACAACCGCTGCTTCGACATTAACTCCTAAAGATAAACAAAGAATCATAATTAGAGAAAACGACAATAGAATCTTTTTCATTTTCATTTTTATATCCCCCTCGTAGTGTATATTATAGCTATACTATAACATTGCATTAATACCATTCTCAATGGATGTATAGTATAATTATTGGAAAATAAATAAAATATTTTACATTTAAGTAGTTTTTTATTTTAATTTAAAAATATGTAAAATAATGTTGATGAACATATTTTTTTGGTGATAGGAAGAAAAATAGGTAGATAAACCTCACTTAAATTAACTTAGTAATAGTCATCAAATTTTTGACCTATATGTATCTTTAGAGATTAAACTATAAGAAAGTAAATTTTAAGAAAGGGTAAAAGCGTTAAAAACGTAGAGTGTAAACATGAGGGTAGATAGATTATTATCAATTTTATTAATAATTTCTAATAAGGGTATGGTTACAGGAAAGGAACTTGCAGAACATTTTGAAGTATCCATAAGAACTATATATAGAGATATAGAAAAAATAAGTGAAGCAGGTGTTCCAATAGCTTCTATTGGGGGAAAAAATGGTGGCTTTTATATAATGGAAAATTATAATTTAGATAATCTTTTTTTAAATAAAAAAGAAGTTCAACCATTAATGTCAATAATGAATAATTTAAAGCTTTTGTTTGGTAATAACGAGCAATTTAATAATATTATTTTAAAATTTGAAAATGTATATAAAAAAGAAATATTTGAGTATGATAAATTAAGTATAAATATGTCTCATTTTAGTATGGAGGATGAACTTAAAGAATATTTATTTTTAATTAATAAAGCAATTGAAGAGAGCAGATTATTAGAATTTTATTATATAAATAGAAGGATGGAGTATTATGAAAGAATAGCTGAACCTATTCAAATAAAGTTCGATCAAGGTTCATGGTATTTAATAGCTTTTTGTAGAATAAAAAATTCCCATAGAATGTTTAAATTAGTTAGAATAAGAAATCTTAAACTAGGTAGTAATTTCATAAAAAAAGATATTTCTAAAGAAGAAATAGAAAAAATATTTGATGAGGGATATAGTAATAAAAGTATTAAAGTCAAGTTAAAATTTACTTGTAAAATTGGAGAACAATTGAAAGAATATTTTTCTAAAGACAAAATTAAAATTTTAGAAGATGGAGAGTTCATTGTTGAAGATTTTTTCCCATATGAAGAAGGGCTAATAAAATTTATTTTAGGCTTTGGTAAAGAATGTGAAGTGATAGAGCCTAAATATCTAAAAGAGGAAACTAGAGAATATCTAAAAGAATTATTAGAGAAATATAATGACTGACATATAGGTGTCAGTCATTATATATATATTTATATATTTATTTATTTGATAAATTAAATGTAGTAAATGAAGATGTTATGACTGATGACAATATCATAACTTCAACTGGACAAGCATTTATGGAGTTTGCTTTCGAGATAGCTAAAAAGATGAACATTTATGATAATGAGGATGACATGTTAACTGCATATAGATGGTTGAAAAATATCAAATAAATAAAATTAACAATAATAATTTATTGCAATATTGTTTTAAAAACATTATATAAGAGAGCTATTCAATAGCTCTCTTAAAATCTTTATCAAAGACATGCTTTATAAATATGAGCGCATTTTTAGCTTAAATAAAAGATTTTGAACTATCTATATGTTTTTTATCAATATATTTGTAGGCACGCTCACCATCATCACCAACATAAAGAACTGGATCTAGTTCTTTATAATCTAAATATCCTTCTTCATTTAAAAGCTCTGACGAAACATATCTACCTTTAATCTGAGCTAATATATTAGTAATACCATAATAATAATCCTTTTCTATTACATCTGTTAATGTACACTCAATAGATATTGGACATTCTTCAATCATAGGTGCATTTATAATATCTGATTTTGTTGGGGTTAAGTTTACAAAACCAAATTTTTTGCAATTATGTCCTGAGGAATATCCACAGAAATCTATTTCTTTCATCAAGCTTCTATCTGGTATGTTTATAACAAAATCTTTAACTTTTTTTATTTGGTTTATAGCATATCCCTTAGTGCCAAAACCTAGACAAATCATATCTCTTAAAGTATAGGATGATGAAAGTGTGGTTACATTAGGAACGCCATTTTCATCATAAAAGCTTACGAAAAAAACAGGAAATCCATAATAGAGTTTTTTATAGTTTACTCTTTGCTTTTCCATATCATTATTCTCCTATTAAATAAATTAATATAATATTTTGAGATCATTAGGTAAGTTAGTTTATAGTTAATTATATAGTAATTCATTTAATATTCTGTGATAATTATCACGGTTAAAATAGAATAAGTATATTGCTTATAAATTTAATTATAAAGTTAAATACATTTCATATTGATTAATATTATCTTTTTTAAAGTTCATATGTTTTAAAAATCCTTGTAAAAGGTTGTTATTAGGAAATGCAACAGCAATTTTTGATATAGCCAATTCTTCACAAGCTTTCTTTAAAAGAAATGTGGCAATTCCCTTTCCTCTAAACTCACTTTTAATCCATAAAAAACTAAGTTTTCCATTGGAACTAATGCAAAGAGAGCCAATTAATTCATCACCATAGTATGAGCCGTAATAGAATGTATTGTCACATTTCTTCACATAGTCTATATCATTTTGCCAGTTAATATGAATGTCTTTTGTTTTATCTATGACTTTCTCGAATTCAGATAAATCAATTTTTCTAATATGAACATTTGTAATATCATATTTTTTTAACTTTGATGTATCATCAAGCGAATAGTAGGAAAGGTCATAAATTTTTTCATAACCAAGTTTTTTATAAAAATTAACAGCTATATCATTACCAACTATAACTTCAAGAAATAGTTGTTTACATTGATTTTTTATTCCTTCTTCTTTATGGAGTTCAAAAAGTTTATTACTAATTCCTTTACCTCTATACTCTGGATGAACGCCTAAGGTTCCGCATCTTATTGTTTTTATTCCTTCATATACTTTAATTCCTCCAAGTATAACACCAACAGCCTTGTTTTCATCAAGTGCTACAAATGAATGCTCTAAACAGTTTCCTTCTGGTCCTAAAAATCTAGTTATAAAGTCATCTTTAGACATATTAATTTTTATAATATAGTCAGAAAAACCAATTTGGAAAGCTTCATAGATTGAATTTATATCTACCTCTGAACATCTTTTATAAGTTACCATTTACCATAACCCCCTCTATATTTTTAAGTTTAAATTTTTATTTTTAAAATGAGATTTACAATAAATATGAAAAATAAAGCTATATTTTACATATTTTATTATCATTATAATAAAAAAACATAAAAACATCTATAATTAAATTATAATGTTTTTATGTTTTTAAGTTTTATTCAAATTTCATTAATTGTGCGAGTTCCACATCAAAGTTGATCATTTCATGTTTAGGATCTTTATTGAACTCTAATAATCCTATAGTCTTTTCTTCACGATCAATTGTTTTCCAAATTGAATCGTCAACAATTGCAAACATATCAACATATACACGACCATCACCAATAATAATATTTCCTTCATGTTTAACATTTAATTTTTTATCGTTGATCATTAAGTTTTCAACATTATTTTTTGCAAATAATATACCAGTATCACTTGTAACTGTTGGTAAAGATTTTAATGTTTCTGTATTATCATTTTTATCAACTTTTTTAAATATACCTCGCTTAATAAATGCCTCAGCAGTAGTTTTATTTAGCACCATTAATTTTTTATCATCTATCTCTGCTACTTTAATTTCATAAGATGTTTCTGATTTTAATTCTTCCTTATACTTTTCAATGGTATTTTCAATTTGTTGTTGACTTCCATATAACGCTACACCATTTGCCTTACTTAAAATTTTATCAGTTAGTGAGCAGCCTGTTAATAAAGACATTGAAAGTAATGATATAGATAATAATTTAATAAATCTTTTCATTTTTATTTCTCCTTACTATTAATTAGAATATTATTTAAACATAAAGTTTACCAAAAGATATATTTAACATGATAAACTTTGTTTATGATTTGATTTTAAGACAATGGGTGCATAGCTGCTATTTATTTTCCTTACAATAACATTACATCTATGTAATAAAAGATGTATATTCAAAAACGAATTATTGTTAAGAAATTGGGATAAACTTTATTATTAATTAAAAGTATAATATTTCAAATGAAAATCTAATAAATTAGTTGGTATTTTCTAAGTGTATTCTAATAAAAGATAATTAGAATATATAAAGAAGCAAGATTAGAATTGAGCATTAAGTTATATAAGAGAAATAATAAGTATAATTTATTTAATACTTTGAAATTTTATCTTATGTATATTTTTAATATAGATATGTTAAATAATTATATAGAAAAGCTTGGAATAGACTTGTACTAAATAATTATTCTTTGAAGGTACCATAATTGGTATAAGTAATTCAAATGGAACTAAAAAGAGGTGGCTATATGAGATCAGAGTTTATATATGAGAACAAATCTTATAAAATTTCAAAAAGCAATAATATGAATTATGGACTTACGGATAAAGAAGTAAAGGATAGAGTTAAAAAAGGTAAAGTAAATGTTATTCCTAAAACGCCATCCCGTACAATTGGACAGATAATTAGGGCAAATTTATTTACTAGTTTTAATGCTTTAAATGCAGTTTTAGCCATAATTGTTATTATAGCCGGATCACCTAAGAATGCTCTTTTTGCAGGCGTTATCATAACTAATACAATGATTGGTGTTATTCAAGAAGTTCGTGCTAAGGCTATAATAGAAAATCTTTCTCTTTTAAATATGACTAATGTTAAAGTTATGAGAGATGGAGTAGAAAAAGAAATTTCTATGGAAGATTTAGTTATTGATGATGTTATGGTTTTAAATCCAGGAGCAAAAATAGTAGCTGATGCAGAAATATTACATGGAAGTGAAATTGAAGTAGATGAGTCTTTACTTACTGGAGAATCAGATCCTGTATTAAAAAAGTCTTCTTCAAAAATTTTATCAGGAAGTTTTGTAGTAGCAGGGAATGGCTATGCTAAGGTGACAAGTGTTGGTGCTGATACATATTCAGCCAAACTTGCGGAAGAGGCAAAAAGATATAAGCTTATTAATTCGGAACTTCAAACAGCAGTAAATAAAATATTTAAAGTGATAATTTGGCTTGTAATTCCTATAGGAATATTACTTGTTGCTACACAGCTTCTGTTTGCTGATAGAAGTTGGCAAGATGCAGTTATAGGAGCAGCTTCAGGGATTATAGGTATGGTACCTGAAGGATTTGTACTTTTAACAAGTGCTACTTTTATAGTAGCAGTTATAAGACTTTCTAAATGGGATACCCTTGTGCAGGAGCTTCCAGCTACGGAAGTTTTAGCTAGAGTGGATGTGTTATGTCTTGATAAAACAGGAACTATAACAGAAGGAAAGTTAAGGGTAGTAGATGTAATAGCTTTAGAAAATAATGATATTAATGATATTGAAGAAATTCTTACAGGAATAGCTCATGGATCGCCTAGTATAAATCCAACACAACAGGCTATATTGGAAAAATATAATGATAAACCAGAATTAAAAATAAAAAACAAAATACCATTTTCTTCTGAAAAAAAATGGAGTGGGGTTGAATTTGAAGAAAAAGGAGCATGGGTTCTTGGCGCTCCAGAAATGATTTTAAAGGATGAATATGAAGAACTAAAATCAATGGTTGAAGAAGAAGCTATAAAAGGAAGAAGGGTACTTCTTTTAGCAAAGACCTCAGAGGATGAATTTAAAAATCAGACATTAAATAATGTAGAAAAAACAGCTCTAATTCTTATTGAAGATATTATAAGAGAAGAGGCAACTAAGAGTTTTCAATATTTTGAAAAAGAAGGTGTTGAACTAAAAATAATATCAGGAGATAACCCTGTAACGGTATCTGCTGTTGCAAAGAGAGCAGGTATTAAAAGTGCTGATAAATACGTAGATGCTAGAACTTTACCAGAAGATAGTGAACAATTAGCAGAAATTATTGAGAATAATACTATTTTTGGTAGAGTAACTCCTCATCAAAAGAAAACAATAGTAAAATCTCTTCAATCAAAGGGGCATATTGTAGCTATGACTGGTGATGGGGTAAATGATGTTTTAGCTTTAAAGGAAGCAGATTGTGGTATTGCAATGGCCAATGGTTCTGATGCTACAAAGGCAGTAGCGCAACTTGTCTTATTAAATTCAGATTTTAGTGCTCTTCCTAAAGTTGTAGTAGAAGGCAGAAAGCTTATAAATAACTTAGAGAGAGTATCAGAATTATTTTTATCGAAGACAGTATACTCTATGATACTTTCTCTTGTATTTGGATTGATATTACTACCTTTTCCATTCATGCCGATACAGTTAAGTTTAATAGGATCTATTGCTATAGGTATTCCATCTTTTTTTCTTGCTCTAGCACCTAATGAGGAACGTGTTAGTAGAGGGTTCCTAAAAAGGGTTCTTCAAGTATCAATACTTAATGGTATAGTAATAGGATTGAGTACGCTTGCAATATTTTTATTAGGCTACTTTAATAATCTAACGATAGAACAATGCAGAACATTGTCCATACTGGTATTAGGTGGAATTAGTTTAATTGTTTTATTAAAAGTAGCAAAACCATTAAATGCTTTTAAGGCTTTACTTGTAATGGTAATGGCTATATTGTTCTCAGCAGCATTTGTAATACCTCAAGCAAGAGAGTTATTTATGTTTTATAATTCAGATAAAATATATATTTTTATATCTATTTTGTTAATAATATTATCATTACCATTTACCTATATCATCACTAATATTACTAAAAAAATATTTAAATAGAACAATTAAAATAGCACTAGAAATTGCATTAAAAGTGCACTATTGTGCTATTTTAATTTAACTTATATTAGTAAGTACATACATAATAAATTTAAAGAATTTTTAGATGGTAAAAATAAGGGTTTAATTAAAAGTTTAAAAATGTAATAAAAGAATGGAGAGAAATGTTATGAGGGTTATGGAATTAGTTGTTATTTTATTAAATTTTCTAATCTTAGGTCGGGTTTTGATGTTCGAAAGAGGTGCTACTCGTAATAATGTAATTTTGTTAGGAATTTCTGCTGTGGTTACAGCTCTACAATTAATGATAGAAGGATATAGGTGGCAAATGATTCCTGCATACTTAGTGCTAATCATATTGTTACTACAAATTTTTATATTTCCCCGTAAATATACAGTGTCAGCTTCAAAGGGTACCCGTATATTTAAGGGATTACTTATAGGAATATACTTTATAGTTGCAGTTGGGCTGCCACTTATTATGCCAATGTTTTCATTTGCTAAACCTACAGGACCCTATGAATTAGGAACAAAAACATTTCATTTTATTGATTATAAACGACCTGAAAACTATACAGAAGATTCAAATGATCATCGAGAGTTGATGGTACAGATTTGGTATCCTGCAAAGGATGGAAGCAATGAGCCTTTAGCACCGTATATTAAAAATCCTAGGGAATTAGCTATTGGGTTATCTTATCCTGTATTCGCTTTGGATCATTTAGGACAACTTAAGACCAATTCTCATCAGGGTGCATTGATATCAAAAGAAGAGAAAGCATGGCCATTATTAATATTTTCTCATGGTATGAACCTGTATCGTAACCAAAACACCTTTCAGGTAGAAGAGTTAGCAAGTCATGGTTATATTGTTGCTACTATTGATCACACTTATGATGCAGCAACTACTGTGTTTCCTGATGGACGCGTTGCTCCTGTTAAAACTCAGTTAGAAGATGGATTATCTTTATTAGATGAACACATGCAATTATGGACTGAAGATGCAAAATTTGTTTTAGATAAATTAGAAGAATTAAATAAAGATACTTCAGATAATGGTTTTGGTGGACTTATTGATATGAACCGTATAGGTATGCTTGGTCATTCCTATGGAGGAGCGAATACCATGCATATGCTGCTTGAAGATCATAGAGTTAAGGCTGGCATTAATATGGATGGTGGTCTGTATGGAAAGTCAGTACCAGAAAAGGGCATTGGCAAACCATTCATGATAATGGATGCGCAGGAAAGTGAAGATTATATGAATGCTGCAAAAGAGCAGCCTAGCTTAAACAGTGATCTGTATAACAACCTATGGGGTGAATTAGCCAGACGAAGACAAGTTGCTATGACCGGTGGTGTATACTCTCTTACTATTCCTAATACAGATCATATGAGCTACACTGATCTTAATCAGTTTACATCAGTATTTAAAACGAAAGGTGAAGATTTAAAATATGTTCATCATGTGGTTAATGATGTAAGCCTTTCATTTTTTAATAAATATATTAAAGGTGATGGATCTGTGAAACTAGAGAAGATAGCAGAACGATATCCAGAAATAAAGTTTGTAAAACACTAATTTAAAAAGTAAATATTTTTATGCAATGCATATAAGCACTTTAAAACTAACGAATATATAAAAGGTTTTGATTATTACATCTGCTAGTTTTCTATAGAATCTTAAATAAAATATTTTTTATAACATCAATTAATTATTTATAAATGGGAAATATATAACTAATAAAATACAAAGAGGTGTAAGAAAATGTCTAAAAAAAGTAGCAAGAATAATGAACTTTTAAGCAATTCTAAGGCAAATTCTTCTCCAAAGATATATTATTTATTAGTTAAATTAGTTAATGATAAAAGAGAAGATTTAGCAGAGTTAGTTTTAAAAGTTGATTATTTATTAGAATATGCAAGTAGATGTATAAAACAAAAGGATTTTGCTGAAGCAAAAGAAGTGTTAGACAAAGCTAAAAATAGAATAAATACATTAAAGGATAAAGATGTAGACACGGAGTATTTAGATTATTTATATGAAGGTATAGTAAAAAAAATAAAAATATAATTCTTTATAAAAGTAACTTTAAAAGAATGCCATTAATTATTTCTGTATAAAGTTACTTTTATTTTTATTTGAATTCTAGTAAAAGTAAAGTATTAAGAATTTTATTCAACTACTTGATGAATTAGTTTATAATGTTTTGTATAATAATAAATTTGAGGTGAAATATTATGACTATAGATAGTATAGATGTAGCAAAAATTGCTTTGAAACTTGCCATATCTTCTAGGGAAGAAGAAAAAGCATTGGAAGCTGAGCTAAGACAAAAAGGAATTTTGACAGTAGCAGTAGACGTTGGTGGAAATATTAATAGTTCTATTCCTAAAATAATAGAAAGAGCATTAGTTGCTTCAAAAAGAAATGGAATAATAGAAGATTGTCATGTTCATGATGGTGCGGTAGTAGGTGCAACAAGAGAAGCAATTATGCAAGTTGCAGCAAAGGCAAATGGGCTTAATGTTGGTGGAAAAATTGGAATAGCAAGATACGGAGAACATTTAAGTGTATGTATATTTATGAGCATAGGGTTACTTCATTTAAATGAAGTTGTAATAGGAATAGGACACCGTTCAATTCCTAATATGTAAAAAAAATAATATTGACAACTTTAAGAAATAGACATAGAATATTAACAAGTCAATTTTTTGACTTATGTAGTAGAATAGTAGAATAGTAGTTTTGTAGTTTTAAAGTAGTATTTAGAAGGTTAACTAAAATTAAATATCATTATATGTAGTAGATTTTAATTAGGTAAAATGGTAGTTTTGTAGGAGATATTAAAATGAGTCTATGTTTTTTTGTTATATAACTCTCCTATAGGGGAGTTTTTTATTTTATAATTATAAATATTTTGGAGGATGGTAGTATGGTAGCAAAAAGATTAAAAAGCGTTTTTGCAGTGTTATTAACTGCGGCTATTTTAGGAGGATGTGCAAATTCTAATAAAACACATTCCAATGATAATAAAGAAATTAAAATCGGTATCTCACAATTAATTGAGCATCCAGGATTGGATGCTACAAGAGAGGGATTTATTGATGGTTTAAAATCAAAGGGCTTTGAAGAAGGTAAAAATATAACATTTGATTTTCAAAATGCCCAAGGAGATATTCCTACAACTCAAACTATAGCGCAAAAATTTGTATCTCAAAAAATGGATATGATAATGGCTATAGCAACACCTGCAGCTCAAGCAGCCTACAATACAACAAAAGATATACCAATTTTAGTAACGGCAGTTACAGATCCAGTAGAGGCTGGTCTCGTTAAGTCTATAAAAGAACCTGAAACAAATGTTACGGGTACCTCAGATTATGTTTCAATTGATAAACAGTTTGAACTTCTAAAGAAAATTTTACCGGAAGCTAAAAAAGTAGGTATTTTATATAATACCAGTGAAAAAAATTCAGAAATTCAGGTAAATAATGCTAAAAATGCAGCACCTCAATTCGGATTAGAAATTGTAACAGCAGGAATAACTAATGTTAATGATGTGCCACAAGCATTAAATTCTCTGGTTGGGAAAGTTGATGTTTTATACACTCCTACAGACAATATAGTAGCATCATCAATGCCATTAATTTCTAGTCAATGCTTCAAAAATAATATTCCAATAATAGGTGCAGAAAAAGCACATGTTGAGTCTGGTGCATTAGCAACTAATGGTATTGACTACTATAAACTTGGGTTTCAAACAGGACTTATGGCTGTTGATATAATCAACGGAAAAGATCCTAAAGACATTCCTATAGTGACCTTAGATGAAATGCAGTTAATAATTAATACTGATGCAGCTAAAAAGTTAAATATCACTATTCCTGATGATTTAAATGATAAAGCTGAGAAGGTTACAGGAGGTGTTAATTAGATGGGACTATTGATAAATATATTAGAGCAAGGATTAATATTTTCTATAATGGCTATCGGTGTCTATATAACTTATAGAATACTAGATTTTCCTGACCTTTCAGTAGAAGGAACCTTTCCATTAGGTGCATCCATTGCAGCAGTTTGTCTTATAAATGGTATAAATCCATTTATAGCATGTTTATTAGCTTTCATATCAGGAAGTATAGGAGGAATCATAACAGGATTACTTCATGTGAAACTAAAGATAACTAACCTTCTGTCAGGAATTCTTGTGATGATAGCATTATATTCAATAAATTTAAGGATAATGGGAAAATCCAATATTCCTCTATTTGGGAAAGATACTATTTTCACATCAGTTTCTAATCCTATAATCATAATCGCTATTTTTGCATTAGCTTCAAAGATTATATTAGATTTATTTTTGAAAACTAAGCTAGGCTTTATTCTTAAAGCTACAGGAGATAATGAGCAATTAGTAACTTCTCTAGGAGTTAATAAGGACATGATCAAGATAGTAGGACTTATGATTTCTAATGGACTAGTTGCATTATCTGGAGCTATAATGGCCCAATATCAGGGATTTGCAGATGTGGGTATGGGAACTGGTATTGTAGTAATGGGACTTGCTGCTGTTATAATTGGAGAATCTATACTTAAAAAAGTTAATATAGTAAAAGGAACTACTATGGCTATATTGGGCTCAGTAATATATAAGGCTATAATAGCTATTGCCTTAGAGCTAGGCTTTCAGCCTACGGATTTAAAACTTGTGACCGTAATTATAGTAGTTATAGCATTATCATTAAATAATAGAAATTTTAGTTTTAAAACTAGAAAAAAAGCAGCAACAGGAGGTGAGGTTCTTGTTACAGATAAATAATTTATATAAAGTTTTTAATAGTAATACAGTAAATGAAAAAGTTATATTTGATAAATTTGAT
Source organism: Clostridium sp. Marseille-QA1073 (assembly GCF_054863625.1). NCBI lineage: Bacteria > Bacillati > Bacillota > Clostridia > Eubacteriales > Clostridiaceae > Clostridium > Clostridium sp. Marseille-QA1073. The sequence continues at coordinate 16,849 of NZ_JBSVQM010000016.1, forward strand.
CTTAATGTAGAAAAAGAAGAGTTCATAACTATAATAGGAAGTAATGGAGCAGGAAAATCTACTCTTATGAATATAATATCAGGAGCAATAGCACTAGATGATGGTACTATTGTTCTAGATGATAAAGATATATCTACTATGCCTGAATATAAACGTTCAAAAGTTATAGGAAGGGTATTTCAAAATCCATCGTCAGGGGTAGCGCCTAATATGACAATTTTAGAAAATATGTCTATGGCACAAAATAAAGGAAATACATTTAACTTAACTAACGGTATATCTAAAAAAAATATAGCCTTTTTTCAGGAAATATTATGTAAATTAGATTTAGGTCTTGAAAATAAAATAAATATTAAAGTTGGTTTATTATCTGGTGGACAACGACAAGCCCTTTCGTTACTTATGGCTGTAATGAGCAAGCCTCAAATATTGCTTTTAGATGAGCATACAGCGGCATTAGATCCTAAGACATCAGAAAGAATTAATGAGATTACTGATGAAATTATAAAAGAACATAAAATTACAACTTTAATGGTAACTCATAATTTGAATCATGCTATAAGTATGGGAAATAGATTAATAATGATGCATCAAGGGAATATAGTTTTAGATGTATGTAAAGATGAGAAAAAAGAATTAACAGTAAATAAATTACTTTCTCATTTTGACAATCTTCAAAGTGAAGAATCATTAAGTGACAGAGCTTTATTTGGTTAAGATGAAATAAGGAGTAGAAGATATATCTTCTACTCTTTATTTTAATATATAGTATTTTATAGTGAGCATTAAAACTAGTATTTTGTTAATATAGAGTTAAAGATTTTAAATTTGAATAAAATAATATATACGTTGAAAAACTTATTAAATATAGAAATATATAAGGATTTTATAAGTAAGAAGTTCTAATTTATTTGTTTATAGGGTTCCAATCCCTCAAATAAGCATATATACTTAATTACAAAGTAGCTAAAATTTAATTATAAATATAAATTTATAATTAGGCATCTTTATAATGTTTGATTAGTTAATTTTTTAGATGCTTAGCATAGAAACAATTTGAATACTACTTACATGAATTGGAAATAAATAAGTGATTTTATGATTGAGGAGAAAGTTATGGCGGTAAAAATTTTAACTGATAGCACAAGCTATATTGATAAAAATATTAAAGAAGAATTAGATATAAAAACTATATCTTTAAATGTCATATTTGAAAATGATAATTTTAAAGAATCTGATATAAGTAATGGAAATTTTTATAAAAAGATGGAGAAAGAAGGAATACCTACATCTTCTCAGCCTTCCATTGAAGAGTTATATGATGTTATGAAATATATTGTTGAGAATGGTAATAACATTCTGTGTATATTTTTATCTTCAGAAATGAGTGGGACATACTCAACAGCTCATATAGTAAAAAATATGATTTTAGAAGAATATAAAAATGCAAAAATAGAAATATTAGATTCCCGTTCTAATTGTATGCAACTTGGATTTGCGGCTATTTTAGCTGCAAGAGCAGCAAAGGAAGGGAAGGAATTAAAAGAAGTTAAGAAAATTGCTGAAGAAAACCTAAAGAGAAGTAGGTTTTTATTTATACCAGATAATCTTGAATATTTAAAAAAAGGTGGGAGAATTGGAGGAGCAAGTGCCTTAATCGGGAATTTACTTAAAATAATCCCTATTTTGACGGTTGAAGAAGGAAAAACAACAATATATACAAAAGTTAGAACCAAAAAGAAGGCTGTAACAACAATGTTGGAGAAAATGTTAGAAGATACTAATAAATATGGATTAGGGGAAGTAGTTATTCATCATATCAATTGCTTTAATGAGGCAATTGAATTAAGTAATAAGATAAAAGACATCTTTAGCTTAGAGGTTGAAATATGCGACATAGGACCAGTAATAGGAGTTCATGTTGGCCCAGGAGCAATTGGAATAGTTTATTATACAGAACAGGACATTAGATAATTAAGTAGCCGTAGAACTTACTCTACGGCTATATTTATGTAAAATAATAATTTTAATATATTACTTTCTTGTTAATTCATCCATCATTTCAAATGCAAATCTAGCATTGGGATAAGTAATAGATCCACCACCAATTACACCAATTTTTATTGCTTCAATAATCTCTTCTAAAGTTGCCTTCGCTTTAATGCTACCTTCTAAATGGTATAATATACATTCATTACAACGAGTTACTATAGAAATTGCTAAATCCATTAATTCTTTATTTTTCTTACTAATAGCACCATCAGAATAAGCTTTATCATCTAGTTCGCCAAATTCTTTAAAAAAAGAATTGACATCTATTAGTTTTTGATTATAGTAGGTGCGATGTTGTTTTAACTGTTCAGATTTCATTTTATTACCCCCTAAAATAATGAATCATTTACATGCAAAGTATAACATTAATTTCAATATTAAGCACTGTATAACGATATAAGTATTACAACATTGTAATGATAGTGAAATATAAATCAATGGTTTATATCATCATATGATTTTACAATAAGTAATATAAACATTTAGATGTGCGACTTTTAATTTAATATATGTATTCATAGAATTGTATTAATAAATTGTTTAAGTTTACATTAATATGAAATTGAGAATTGACTATTGACAATTGATTTCTTTTCACGTGACAGAGTCATTTTTATCAGAAAATTTATTAAAGAAATTAGTTTGATTAAAACTAATTTCCACCATAATTGTCAATTGTCCATTCTCAATTCTACATTGATTAAAGTTTACCTATATGTAGTTAATACAGTTTAAAAATTAAGGGGTTAAGTGGAGCAGGGAGGTAGACAAATATGAAAAAGTTTGGAGTACTCATAGTAGGGTTAGTAACATTAATAATAGGAATGATAGTATTTGCTAGAACTATGATTTATCCATTAAATAATAAGGACATAATTGAAAAGTACGGAAAGAAATACAACGTAGACCCAATATTAATTGCAGCAGTGATTCATTTTGAAACTAATTTTGAGCCAGTTGAATATGTAGAAGGAAAACCTTCAGGATTAATGAAGATTACAGATGAAGCTGGTATAAAAATTGCAAAGGAAATGGGAGAGAATTTATATAAAAGGGAACAAGTTGCTAAGAATGATACAAATATTAAGCTTGGAACATGGTATATATCTCAAAGTTATACAGACAAAAATTATGATGAAATGATGGCTAATTGGATTATAAGAAACGGTAAAGAAGACAAAGAGATGATTGATTATGCAAGAAAATATTATGGTGAAAGAATAGAGCAAAGAGTAAAGATGTATAAATTTTTATATCCAGAGTTAAGAAAGTAATATGTAAGCAATAAAGTAATTTCCTTCTTAGTTGTGTATTATTTTAAGTTGTGAATTGAAATATTTAAGGGTGTAGTTATATTAAGCTATACATTAATTTTTAAGTTATTTTATGTATATTAGTTTTCAGATATTATTATAAAATAGTTATTAATAACTAATCTTAAAAGTAGAAAAGTTTTATACTATAATTAAAATAAATCATAAAGAAAGGAATAATATTAATGAATTATAAAGTAATGATTGTTGAGGATGATAGCAATATTGCAAGGTTACTTGCTGAATATATAGAAAGATATGGTTATGAAGTAGTTGTAATAGAAGAGTTTGATGATATATTGGAAGTGTTTAAAAAGGAAAATCCTAGTTTAGTGCTTTTAGATGTAAATTTGCCTAAATTTGATGGATATTATTGGTGTACTAAAATAAGACAAATATCATTATGTCCCATAATATTTATATCTGCAAGAGATAGTGAAATGAATCAAGTTATGGCAATAGAAAGTGGTGCTGACGATTATATAACTAAGCCTTTTTATTATGAAGTAGTTCTTGCTAAGATAAAGAGCAATTTAAGAAGGGTTTATGGAGAGTATTCATCTCCAACTAATGAGAGGGTTGTAGAGCTTGAAGGATTAATCTTATATCCTGAGAGGTCTGAACTTCATTTCAACGATAAAAGTATAGTTTTAAGCAAAAAAGAAACAGAGCTTTTAGATACATTAATAAGGAAATATCCCAAAGTTGCAACTAGAGAAACACTTTTAGAAAAGTTATGGGATGATGAGAGCTTTGTTGATGATAATACTCTCAATGTAAATATAACTAGAGCTAGAAAAAGGCTTTTAGAGATAGGAATAGAAGATGGAATAGAAACATTAAGAGGTTCAGGATATAAAATAAATGTTACTTGGAGGAAATAATTAATGAGACTATTTTTGAGAGAGCATATGGGACTAATAATACTTTATTTAATGAACTTTATTGCTCTTTTAACTATATATTTTATTTTTGATGGGTTAAATAGTGTACCAAATTTAATGTATTTCATCTTTTTAAGTTCCTTTCTTTTAATATGTTATTTAATTCATAGATATTATAAAAACAAGTTGGTTTATAAAAATTTAGATAATAAATATAATAGATTTGAGGAAGTGTTGGGGGAATTTGGAGATTCTTCTTTAGGTAGAAGTATGAATAAACTTTGTGAAGAGCTTTATGGTTTTTATCAACAAGAGGTTCATATTCAACTAAAAAAACAAGAAGAACATCTTTCTTTTATAAATCAATGGGTACATCATATGAAAACGCCATTATCTGTAATAAAACTTTATATACAAGAAAATGATGGAGAAGAAATAGTTGAGAATATAAAAGGGGAAGTTGATAAACTTGAAAGAGGATTAAAACTTGCCCTTTATAATGCTAGATTAGATAATTTTGAGCATGATTTTAATATTAGTAATTTTTCTCTTAAAGAAGCTATTAATGAAGAAGTTATATTTCTTAAGAGATTATTTATAAAAAATGGTGTGTTTCCAAGGGTTAATGTAGAAGACAATCTTATTATTAATAGTGATAGAAAGTGGATATTATTTATAATGGAACAGCTTATAACTAATTCAATAAAATACTCTAAAAATAAAGGTAAATATATAGATATTAGAGGATTTAAAGATGAGAATAATATTATAGTTGAAGTAGAAGATAAAGGTATAGGTATAGCTAAAAAAGATATTAGACGGGTTTTTGAAGCTTTTTATACCGGTGAGATTGGAAGAAAATATGGAGAATCAACAGGGATGGGACTCTATTTAGTAAAAGAAGTTTGTGATAAGCTTGGTCATCAAATATATATTGAATCTAAAGAAAGTATAGGTACAAAAATTAAGCTTGTAATTAAAAATGTTTAGAGGTTATAATATGAATTTACTTGAATTGAAAGAAATATATAAAGTATATGGTGAAGGAATAATAGCTTTAAAAAATATAAATTTATCTATTGAGAAAGGTGATTTCTTAACTGTTATGGGGCCGTCTGGAAGTGGAAAAAGCACTCTGTTAAAAATTGCATCAACAGTTTTAGAACCTTCAGCTGGAAAAGTTAAGATTAATGGTAGTGATATTAAATTTAAAAAGGATGAAGAGCTAATTCTTAATAGAAGAAGAAATTTAGGCTTTGTTTTTCAAGATTTTAAATTATTAGAGGAATTAAATGTTGAAGATAATATAATATTGCCACTAGTATTAGAAGGGAAAAAACAAAAATTTATTAAAGAAAAGCTATTAAGATATTCAGAACTTTTAGGTATTGAAAAGATTTTGAAAAAAAACATTATAAATCTATCCGGCGGCGAGAAACAAAAAGCTGCTATAGCAAGAGCGCTTATAAATGATCCTATGATGATATTTATAGATGAAGGTACAGGAAAATTAGATTTTAATACTTCCCAAGGTATAATGAAATTATTTCAAAAAATAAATAAGGAACTGAAAACAACTATATTTATGGTTACTCATGATCCTTATGTGGCAAGTTTTAGCGAAAGGGTAGTATTTCTTAGAGATGGAGAAATCTATAATGAAATATACAGTGGGGATAGTAAAAAAGACTTCTATAAAAGTATTTTAGACGTTATATCTTTCCTTGGAGGAAAAACCTATGAAATTTGAAGAGATATTACTTAAAAATACTTTTAGAAATCTAAAAAAGTATATATATTATTTAGTAACTAGTACCCTATCAGTTTTTGCCTACTTTATATTTTCTGTTATATTAAATCATCCTAAAATATATGAAAAACAGTATCGAATAGTAAAAGATGAAATACTGAGCTTTAGAGAAGCATTGTTTATTATTTCTATATTTTTTGTGTTATATTCATTAAAGAATTTTATGCTTTTAAGAAAAAAAGAATTTGGAATATTTAAGACCATTGGGATGAATAAAAGAGCTTTTTATAAAATAATTTTTATTGAAAATATTATTATTGGCGGATTATCTATATTACTAGGAATGATTTTAGGTATAATTTTTTCAAAGTTCTTTCTTATAATATTTTCATCAATGCTAGAAGGTCCTGAAATGAATTTTTATTTTTCTATAAAGGTAATTAAGGAAGTAGTAATTAGATATGGGATACTGTTTATTATAGTTCCTTTTATTGCGTCAAGAAGGATAATAAAAGCTACACCTTATTCACTATTATTTCCTCATTATAACAATAAAGAAAAAACAAAACTTTATAAAATATTTAGTATTTTAATATTTCTATTTACATTATCAATAATTATATATATTAATAAATTTACTCAGAAAGATACATATATATTCTTTATAAAATTTATCTTGTTAATATTGATAAATTATATATTCTTAAAAAGTATTTTATTAATATGTTTAAATTTTATAAAAGATATAAAGATAATATATTTAAATAAGAATAATATGTTATTTTTATCTGGTATAACAAGAAAAATAAATAGTATGATTTCTTTAATAATCTTAAGCACGTTTTTATTAACTTTTTCATTTGTATTATTAAGCTTGGCTTATATAGAAATAAATATATTAAAAAAAGAATTGAATATAGCAGTACCTTACACATATAGTATAGTTTTAAAAGATAACACTAATTATGAGAATGTGCAAAAATCTATAGAAAATACATTTAATAATAAAATTTTAAATATGTTAAAGATGAATTTAAGCTTTTGATGACAAATGGAGAGAACAATATAATCTTTATAAAAACTAGTGATTATAATTCTCTTTTAATATCAAAAGATAAAAAACAACTTTCTTTAAAGAAAAATGAAATAGCTTTTATAAATAAGGGAATACAATCTATTGATAAAAATAATATAAAGGAATCTTATATTTATATAAATAATATAAAATTAAAATTACTGATATTATAAGAAGCAATATTGATTATAGTTTACCAAGTGGAGACATATATATTATATCTGAGGAACTATATAAAGAATTAGAAGAACAGTATAAAACTTCTTATTATATGGGATATGAAGTAGAAAATTGGGAACAATTAAGCAAAATTAATGAAGATATATATAATAATATTAAAAAATACTCATTAGATGATAATATAGATATCACATCTAGATTATCAAGATATATAACACAACGAAATTCCTCTAATATGGCAATATATTTTGGTGGATTTATATCAGTATTACTTTACTTTATGACATTAAGTTTAATACATTTCAAATTTTATAATGATACTCTTTTAGATAGAGATCGATATGAAGGGTTAATGAGCATAGGTCTAACAAAAAAAGAGTTAAAGAAATTAATAACAAAAGAAATGTATTTCATATTTTTTTTACCCTATACTATTAGTTTTATAAATACTAAAATTGTAATTGAACTATTTAGTGAGAGTTTTACTGCTGATATAAATATTTATTTAAATATGATTTTAATTATAATTTTTGTTATAAATTTAGCATATTTTCTAGTGTGGAAATATAAAAGCTTAGATGAGTTAATGTTCAATATCAATATGAACACTATTTCAAAAATAGATAATTAGTTTTAATTTTTACCACATCAGGGAACAGTAGTGAAGCCCTTTGGGGTTCCCCTAAGGTTCAGTATGCTTAGGAACAATACCTATTTATTTAACTAAAATAATGAAAATAGATAATATATCTAAATTATATTGTCAAAAAGTGATTGTACATCTATAGTAACGCTATTACGTAAATAAAGCCTTATAAAAGTAAAACTTTTATAAGGCTTTAACTATAAATTAAGCATTTAATTCTTTAGCAGTTTTATAAGGTACAAACAATCCAATAAGACCACCAATAATACTAGGTATTAGCCAACCAATGCCTACATCATAAAGTGGAATCATATGCGCAATTTCATATAGAGGAGAAAAAGTAAATCCTAAGCCCTCAATTACTTGAATAAAACTTATAACAAATGCACATATCATAGCTCCAATATAAACCTTAGGATTTGAATTAATATATTTATCTATAAATGATACTAATATTAAAATAATAGTTAGTGGATATATCATAAGGAGAAGAGGTTCAGTCACCTTAAGAATAACACTTAAACCTAAATTAGATACTATAAAACTAAATAAACAAACTAGACCTAAAATTTTCTTATAAGAAAATTTTGAAGACAATTCAGTAAAGTAATTTCCAAAAGCTGAAACAAGACCTACTGAAGTTGTTAAGCATGCAAAGGTTATAATTAATCCTAATAATAATATGCCGCTTGTGCCAAATAGGTGACTCATAACATTTGTAAGTATAGTTACACCATCTTTTGTTTGACCTAGAGAACTACTTGAAGCACCTAAATATGCCAATGAAAAATAAACAATTAATAAACTTAATGAGGCAATTATACCACTATAAATTGTATTTTTTGCAATTAGTTTTGGTTCTTTAATACCATGTTCTTTAATAGAATTTATAACAATTATAGCAACAATTAATGCACCAACAGCATCTAATGTTAGATATCCATCTAAAAATCCTTTTAAAAAAGGTGTATGAGCATACTCACCAATTGGAACTGAAAAACTGCCTATTGGTGAAATTATAGAAGTTATAGTTACAATACCTATCATAAATAGTAAAGCAGGTGTTAATATTTTACCGATACGATCTACTAATTTAGATGGATTTAATGCTAAAAAATAAGTAATTATAAAAAATGTAAAGGTAAATAAAATTCGTGCAATCCACTCACCTTGAAAACCTTGTGGTAGTAACGGTATTACACTCATCTCATAAGATACTGCACCTGTTCTTGGAACAACGCAAAATGGACCCATTGCCATATAAATAGTAATGATAAAAAACTTAGCGAATTTAGGATGAACACGGCTAGCTAGTTTATTAAAGTTGCCATCAGCCAGGGCCACAGCCATTATAGCTAGCAGTGAAAGGCCTACATCTGCTGCAATAAAGCCTAAGATTGCAATCCACGTATTAATACCAGCAGCTTGCCCTAATGCGGGCGGAAAAATCATATTTCCTGCACCAAAAAAAATAGCAAACAATAATAGTCCTATAGATAATATTTCGCTGAATTTTAATGAATCTTTCATAGATGACCTCCTTCATTATTTTGATGATAAAAGTATAATTTCTTTATTTTTTACATTAATAGATTATTTTTTAACATATTTTTAGAGAAATATTAAAAGTTAAAATTTGTGGAAGATTTTAAAATTTCTCTTAATTTGGGTATTAGATATTAAAATATGAATATTTGAATATTTATATTGAGGCTTGTAGCAGAAATTAAAGTTTGTTGTTTTAAGCAGTAAAATTAGTTATTTATAATTCCTTTCATTTTAATTTAAAATAGATGTAAAATCAATAATAATATTTTAGTATTGTTATGATTAATATGCAATTTAGACAAAATTTACTACAGTATATAAATTATCATCAACAATAAGAAAGTGTATAACCAAGCCAATGTAAATATTTTCTCAAATTTAAATATAATCAGTTAAGTATAAAAATTTTTTCATAAGAGTATATTCTCTAAGTATATCTTAAAATTTACCTTAAATACCATAAATTTATTATTAATTAAATGTAAATAAAAGGTTGCAATATAAAATTGTGATAGACTAATTAAGAAATTTAAAATTTCAAATTATATTGGAAAATACTACATAAAATCTTATATAGTATTTTTGTTGCATAGAGTTTTATATTAATTTAAACTAAATATGAATGAAGTTAAATTGTTAACTTTTCTTAACCTTTTCTTAACCTTTTAAGAAAAAATAGGGATATAATTTTCTTATATACTATTTGTCGATAGATGTTATGATTTAACATTTAAATGTATATATTAACTACGAAAAGATTACTAGAGGTGTATTATGAAGGGATATAGAAGAAGAAAAAGAAGAAAATTAAGAATTGTTAATCCAAAGAGATTTGTTATGTCGATAACCGTTGCTACTTTAGTTGTATTTGCTGTATCAATACCTGTAAAGAATTATGTATTTAAAAATGTTTTTGGTAAGAATACTGCATCGGCAAAAAGTAACGTTAATATAGATAAAAATAATGATAATAAAATTGAAGATTTTAAAGAAAGTGGAACCTCTGAAAAGAAAGATAAAGACACCTTAAATATAGACAAAGTTAATCAAGAAAAAAATAATAGAACTGATTCTTCTTTAAATAATAATAGTAGCGAAGTTAAAAAAGTAGAAATTGATAATAAAGAATTTTTTAAAAATGCTGTATTTATGGGAGATTCTATAACAGAAAGTTTAGGTTTTTATGAGTTTCTAGATGAGTCTCGTGTTATAGCTGCTAAAGGACATACTGTTATTCAGGCGCAGAAAGATGTGGACAAGGTAGCCAGTTTATTACCAGAAAATATATTTATACTTTTTGGAATGAATGATCTAGAGACAGGAATAGATGGTCAACAATTTGCAAAGAATTATGCAGATCTTATACATATGCTCAAGGAAAAATTACCTAAGGTAAATATTTATATTCATTCTATTCTTCCTATTAATGAAGAAGCACAAAAAGAGGATCCATTGCTTGCAAACACTCGTGTTGATGAATTTAATAACGCATTAATAAATATGGCACAAAAGGAAGAAGTGAATTATTTTAATATAGCACCCCTATTAAAAGAACATAAAGATTTATATGAGCCTGATGGAAAACACACTAAATATCACTTCTATGAGTTATGGCTTGATTATATAAAAAATAATGTAAAATAATTATTAGGTATTTTCAAAAAATAGGTAGTTACTATTTTTCTATATTTTATGTCATACTGCATTAATAGGACCTCTAGATAGAATTCTATCTAGAGAAATTAGTGATGCAATAATACGTAAGATATCTTGAAGATATTTAACTAATTATTTTAGATACTTAAAAATTTAATATAGAAAAAGGAGATTTAAAGCAGATGTTAAAACTATTTAAAAAAATCAACAAAAAATTTCTTATTACTATGGTTGTAGGTGCCGTTGCGCTAGGAACTTTAACTGGATGCTCTGGTAAAAAAGAAGAAGCTAAGAACCTTTCGGCAGTAGAAATAGGAGAAAAGATTAAACAAACTGTTAAACTGGATGAAATGAAAGAAGGAGATAATGACAAACTTCAAAAGCTATATGACATAAGTGCTGATGAGATTGAGAATTTTATTCTTTATGTAGCTCCTACAAATCTTAAAGCTGATGAAGTGGCAGTAATTAAAGTTAAGGATGCTAATAATGTGGAAAGTGTTAAAGGAAAATTATCAAAAAGAGTAGAAGAGCAAGGTAAAAGTTTTAAAGATTATCTTCCAGATGAATATTTCTTAATAGAAAAACATGTATTAAAAACTAAAGACAACTATGTTCTTTTAGCAATATCTAAAGATGCTGATAAAATAGAAAGTGCATTTGACGAAGCTCTTAAGTAACAATAGTTTGAGAGTTAGGCTGTTGCTTAGGAGGTGGACAAACTTTGGTATTTAGTAGTCTAATTTTTATTTTTTTATTTCTACCACTAACTATTTTTATTTATTATATATCTCCTAGAGCTCTTAGGAATTTAATATTACTTTTAGTAAGTCTTGTGTTTTATGCGTGGGGAGAGCCCCTGTACATATTAATAATGATATTTTCAACAGTATTTGATTACGTTAACGGTTTACTTATAGATAAGTATAGAGAACGTAAGGGGATTGCTAGAGCGGTATTTATAAACTCCATTGTAGTAAATTTAGGGATACTTTGTTTCTTTAAATACTATGGATTTGTAGTGGATAATATCAATAATATTTTTAACTTAAGTATAAATGCGGCAACTCTCCCACTTCCTGTGGGAATATCTTTTTATACATTTCAGACTATGTCCTATGCTATTGATGTATATTTAGACAAAGTACCTGTGCAAAAAAACATTATATCTTTTGGTGCGTATGTTACTATGTTCCCACAACTTGTTGCAGGCCCTATAGTAAAATATGGGGATGTTGCTAAGCAATTAGATGAAAGAAAAGAAACTTTAGATAAATTTGGTGAAGGAGCAGAATTATTTATAAGAGGACTTTCTAAAAAAGTACTTCTTGCAAATAATATAGGACTTCTTTGGACTACTGTAAAAGCAACTCCTATGGCAGAACTTACAGTAATTTCTGCATGGTTAGGGATAATTGCATTTACCTTCCAAATTTATTTTGACTTTAGTGGATATTCTGATATGGCATTAGGTCTTGGGAAAATGTTTGGTTTTGATCTTATGGAAAACTTCAATTATCCATATATATCAAAGAGTGTAACTGAGTTCTGGCGCAGGTGGCATATTTCATTAGGTTCATGGTTTAGAGAATATGTATATATTCCTCTTGGTGGAAACAGAACAGGACAACTAAAGCAGCTTAGAAACCTGTTTGTGGTATGGTTTTTAACAGGATTATGGCACGGAGCAAACTGGAACTTTATTTTATGGGGATTGTATTTTGGATTTTTTGTAACTATAGAGAAGTTATTCCTTTTAAAGTGGCTTAAGAATAAACCTAAATTTATAGGACATATTTATACTCTTATTATAGTTATTGTTGGATGGGTATTTTTTGAATTTGAAAGCCTATCTTTAGCGATGGGATTCATAGGAACTATGTTTGGTTTTGGTAAGTATTTATTAATGGACAGTAAAACATTATATTACATATCAACTAATATAGTATTGTTTATAGTATTAGCAATTTGCTCAACTCCACTTCCAAGAAAGGTTATTGTAAGTATAAGAGAAAGATTGAAGATGGTAGGTGCCATAGTTGTTCCACCTCTATATTTAATATTAATATTTCTTTCAACTGCTTATTTAGTAAATGAAACATATAATCCTTTCTTATACTTTAGATTTTAATAGTATTAATATACATATATATATATGTACCACTCATAAATTTAATCTATACACTCATAAAATTGTGTTAACAAATTGTTTTAGCTTATATTTATGTAATTGAGAATTGACGATTGACAATGGACAATTATGGATACTTCTCTCAAGAGAAGTTTTCAACTTATTCCTTTTAAAAGTGACGAAGTCACTTTTATTAAAAATCTATTAAAGAAATTAGTTTGATTAAAACTAATTTCAACAATAATTGTCAATTGTCCATTTTCAATTCTCCATTGATTAAAGTTGTGAATTGGAATATTTGATGATGTAGCTATATTAGGCTATATATTAATTCTTAAGGTAATTTATATATATGTTCACTTTGAAAGAGGTGTTTTTCTTGAATAGATATGACAAAATATATAAATATATTATGGCAATATTGCTTTTATTATTTATAGGTCTTATGGTGACTTTAAACATATTAACTCCTAGCAGGAAATTTTCAGATTCGGAAAATAGAAACTTAGAGCAACTACCAAAGTTTTCATTTAAAAATCTTATGGGTGGCAAGTTTACTTCAAATTATGAAAAGTATATTTCTGATCAATTTGCTTTAAGAGATTTTTGGATAGGAGTTAAATCTGATACGGATAGAGCTATAGGAAAAAAGGAAAATAATGATGTTTATTTAGGCAAAGATGGTTTCTTGATTCAAAAATTTAATAAACCAGAAGATAAGGATTTAAAGAATAAAGTAGAAACAATAAATTCTTTTGACAACTTAACACCTAACATTAATAAATATTTTATGCTAGTACCTACTGCCGTTAAGATATTAGAAGATAAGCTTCCTAACTATGTCTCCGATAGTGATGAGCTTATATATATTGATAAAGTTAAAAAATCTATAAATGATGATATAAATTTTGTTGATTTATATGATACTTTAAGTTCGAAAAAAGATGAGTACATATTTTATAAAACAGATCACCATTGGACAACAAAAGGTGCATATTATGCATATGAAGAACTAATTAAGAAGATGGGGATTACTCCAAAGGGAGAAGAATATTTTAATATACAAAAGGTTACAGATGAATTTTATGGATCATTATATTCAAAAGGTGGTTTTAGACATTTAAACCCTGACAGTATTGAATTATATTTACCAAAGGGTGATGAAAAATATAAAGTAGAGTATTTAGGGGAAGATAAAAGCTATGAATCACTTTATGAAATGAATAATATCAATAAAAAAGATAAGTATACAGTATTTTTTAATGGAAACCATCCATTAATTAAAATAACAAGTAATAAGGGTGAAGGAAGAAAGCTATTAGTGGTTAAAGATTCTTATGCAAATAGTTTTGTACCTTTTTTAACATCCCATTTTAGTGAGATTTATATGGTAGACTTTAGATATTACAGTGAGGGATTAAATACACTAATACAGGAAAATCAAATAAATGATATGTTAATACTCTACAATGCAAATACTTTCTTTGAAGATCCATCTATAAGGAATTTATCTGAATAGATTAAAAGTCATCTATCATAATTATGTTAGATGACTTTTTCTATATATTAAATTTAATTGTGTATTGGAGAGTCAGATTCATATAAGAATAGTCCTTCACCAACATCAAGTTTTGCTGAAAAAGGAACTGCACAAGTTATAAGGAATTGTCCAGGAATTTTTAATGTATATTTAGCTGCACCACAGATTCGAGCATAAGAATCTGTCATTTCAGATATATACCAGTCTTTTTGTTCAAAATTTTTTATAGTAAAATTTTCTTCATTGATATTATCATTATTAATATTTGAATTAACATCTAGAACTTTATACATCTTTTGAGTATATAATCCATATTCATCTATATTTTGTACAAAGGAATAGTGGATATTTATATCAATTTCATAAGGAAAAGATAGATTGGATTCATCAATATCTAAAATAGTATTGCCTTCATAGGTTTTACAAGACTCTTTGGCAATATATTTCTCAGAAGGTGCAGCTAAATTTGTTGACTTGTGAGCAAGCAGTTTCATCTCAAGTTTTTGAGCATTTACTTCCCTTTGACATTCTATACCAAATTTCAAGAGGAATCCTATATCAGTTAGATCTTTTATTAATTGAACTTCTAAATCTAGTTCACTAGAGTCAACTTCTGCACCAACATTACTCGCTTCAGTCATAAGGGATTCTATTTCTTTAATTACCTGTTTTTTATATCCATCTTCTATTTTTGAAAATAAATTTAATGTCCCAATAATACTAAAAATCATTAATGAACATAATATAATAGAAATCCTTGCTTTAATTCTTCTGGAAAACATTACATACACTCCTCATTTTGGGATATTTGTATTTATATATAAACATTAACACAAAATATACATAATACTAATATTATTTCCAAATATAATTTAAACGCTTTGAAAAGACAAAATCAGCTAATGGTGATATAATATTTTCGTGGTAAGTGAGGTGATAATATGAGCGAGATTGCAGGAAGTGGTTGCGAGGTTTTAATTCCTTTTAATGAAAGAAAGCCACTTGAAGAAATTGAGCGTAGTCTTATTAAAAAATATAGAAAAAATATATGGTCTAAATTTATTAAGGCAATAAAAGATTATAATTTAGTTGAAGAAGGGGATAAAATCGCCGTAGCTATATCTGGTGGTAAGGATAGCTTAGTTATGGCTAAGTTATTTCAAGAGCTTAAACGTCATGGACAGATGAATTTTGAGCTAGAGTTTATTGCTATGGACCCTGGTTATCATAAAAATATTAAAGAGCTACTAATTGATAATTGTAACTATTTAAATATTCCAGTTCATATTTTTGAATCTGGTATTTTTAAAATTGTAGATGATATTGCTAAGGATTATCCTTGTTACATGTGTGCAAGAATGCGTCGTGGCGCATTATATTCAAAAGCACAAGAATTAGGCTGTAATAAGCTTGCGTTAGGACATCACTTTAACGATGTTATAGAAACTACACTATTAAATGTCCTTTATGCAGGAAACTATAAAACTATGCTTCCTAAGTTAAAGGCTGCAAATTTTGAAGGATTAGAATTAATTCGTCCTCTTTATTATGTAGAGGAATGTTATATTCAAAAGTTTACTCAAAGTAGTGGTATATGGCCATTAAACTGCGCATGTATGGTTGCAGCTAAGAAGATTGGAAATAAACGTTTTGAAATTAAGGATCTAATTACAGAATTAAAGAAAAACTTTAATGACGTAGATAAATCCATATTTAGATCAGCACAAAATGTAAATATGAATGCTATTTTAGGATGGCAAAAAGATGGAGAAAAACATTCTTATTTAGATTTTTATGATGAAGAATAAGTCAGCTAATAAATAATAAAATCCTAGGAAAAAGCTTCCTAGGATTTATTTAAGATATATTATATTTAAAACAATATGTGTGCAACCAGTACTATAATTGGCAAAGTTACTATAGTTCTTTCAATAAAGATTATTATTAAATCTTTTATTGAAACAGGAATTTTAGAGCCTATTAGTAATCCACCTACTTCAGACATGTATATAAGTTGTGTTACTGAAGTACAAGCTATGACAAAACGAGTCAAATCACTTTTAATAGTACTTCCTATAACAGTAGGTAGAAACATATCTGCAAATCCTACAATTAAAGTTTGAGAGGCTTCTTTTGCTTCAGGCACTCTTAATAATTCAAGTAAAGGAATAAAAGGCATTCCTAAAAATTTAAATATAGGAGTGTATTCTGCAATTATTAATGCTAAAGTACCTATTGCCATAACTATAGGTATAACACCCATCCACATATCTAAAACATTTGTAATACCTTCTGTTAAGACTCCTGTTATACCATTATTTTTACTAGCTTTTTCAACAGCTTGTTTTAATCCCCATTGAAAAGGAGTAAAATTTTCAGGAATTTCTTCTTTAATATTTTGTTTATTATCTCCATAATAGGTATCTGGTTTTCTAGATAATGGTGGAATACGTGGTGTTATGATTGCCGCCACAATTCCTGCAAAGGTAACTGTTAAGTAAAATGGTACAAATAGATGACCAAGATTTACTTGAGAAATTACAACAAGACTAAAAGTGATAGATACAGCAGAGAAAGTTGTACCTATTACCGCTGCTTCACGAGTGGTATAAAATCCGTCTTCATACTGTTTACTAGTTAAAAGTACTCCAATGGTACCATCTCCAAGCCATGAAGCAATACAGTCTATTGAGGAACGTCCAGGCAATTTAAAAATAGGACGCATTACTTTAGTTAACAACGTACCGAAAAACTCTAGCAGTCCAAAATTTAAAAGTAATGGTAAAAACATGCCTGCAAATAAGAATACAGAAAATAAGATAGGTAATAAGCTATATAAAAGCAAGCCTCCAGTATTTTCTGACCAAATCATTTCAGGTCCTATTTTAAATGCAGTACAAACTGCAAAGATCATACCAGCAATTCTTGCAATTAGCCAAATAGGTGATATATTAAATAATGTATTTAAAAAGCTATTTTTTAAGATAAATTTAGGTTTAAATATCTTAGTTAAAATAGTTCCTGTTACAGTTACACATATAATGACAGTCATAACAAGTGGTAGTATTTCTACAAAATAATTAAGAACAAATTTAGATAATACAGCTACAGGTATAGTAATATCTCCATTGTATAAAATAGGTGTCATAAAAAATAGTACCCCTATTAATGATGGAATAATAAAACGTAACAAATCAGCTGAGGAATATTTCCTTTGATTTAAATTTTCCATTAATAAATTTCCTTTCTTATAAAATTAATAATTATACAAACAATATTTATAATAATACATTATTTTTAATTAGCCAACCCTTATTTTTAATTAATTTTAGATTATTACAAATAAAAGCATAAGACATAAATAAAATTTGCATAATCGTGAAAAATATTCATAATCATAGGCTTATTTAAAATTGGTACAAATAATATAATTTGATAGATTTTATAAAAAAGTTAATTTTCTTATTGACTTTTGCAATTATTCGAATTAAAATAATATTTAAAATATAAAGACTATGAAGAGAAGAGTAGATAAATTAATTGTTGTACAGAGAACTCCAGTAGGTGAGAGGGAGTGAATAAATTATTTATTGAAAAAAGACTCTGAGTTTCAGGTGGATTTTAACTTATTAGTTAAAAGTATACTTTGACAGGAGCTCCTGTTATAGAGCTAGAGTATAATCACAGAAATTGTGACGTACTTGAAGAGGTTAATATGGTGACATATTAACAAACTGGGGTGGTACCGCGAAGTTAATTACTCTCGTCCCCAAGACTATTGTCTTGGAGGTGAGAGTTTTATTTTTGACTTTTTTTAATTTTAATAAGACATCTAATATAAAAGATACTAGCATATTTACTAGTTACTTTAAGAAGATGTCTAACTTTTAAAAATGAAAGGTGGTATCATTAATGTTTAGAAACTATGAAAATATTGAAGATTTAAGAGAAATAATGAATGACGCAAATGAATTTGTGGTGGAAAGAGTTAAAAAATTAAATGAGTTAATAGAAAGAGGAATAAATCCATACCCATATAGTTTTAAAGAATGTGTTTATTCAAATTATATAATAGACAATTTTCATGATATAAAAGAAGAAGAAGTTTTTACGCTATCAGGAAGAATAATGCTTCTTAGAAGAATGGGAAATGTAACATTTTTAAACCTAAGAGATCAAGAAGGCGATATACAGGTATATCTAAATAAAGGTGCATTAGGTAATGAAAGGTATAATTTATTAAAGCTTATAGACACAGGAGATATTATTGGGGTAGAAGGTACAGTATTTAAGACTAAAACAGGGGAAATAACAATTAAAGCTAATGAGTTCACTATACTTTCTAAATCTATAAGACCATTACCTGAAAAATACCATGGAATTCAAGATATGGATTTAAGACAAAGACATCGTTCATTAGATATGATTATGAACTCAGAGGTCAAAGAAAGATTTATAAAGCGTTCAAGAGCTTTAAGTTATATAAGAGAGTTTATGAATAGCATGGGATTTTTTGAAATGGAAACTCCTATTCTCGATACTAAATATGGTGGAGGAGAAGCAAAGCCTTTTATCACCTATGTAAATGCACTAAATTCTGACGTTTATATGAATGTATCTCCTGAGCTTTATTTAAAAAGGCTTATGGTAGGTGGTGTAGATAGGGTTTACACTATAGGAAGATCCTTTAGAAATGAAGGAATTGACAGAACTCATTACCCTGAATTTACTCTTTTTGAATGTTATATGGCATATGCGGATTACACAGATATGATGAGACTTATGGAGAATTTATATGAGTATGTATTTACTAAAGTAAACGGAACAACAAAGAGTGTTTATGATGGTGTAGAAATTGATTTTAAAGCACCATGGAGAAGAGCTAGAATGTGTGATTTAGTAAAAGAAGATACAGGGATTGATGTAGAGTTTTTATCAAGAGAAGAAATTGTAAAAATAGTAGAGGAAAGAGAATTGTTAAGTGAGGAAGCTTTAGAAGGATTAGATATTAAAGACATGACAAAAGGTGATTTAATAATGACTATTTTTGATGAGTATTCAGCTTCAAAGCTAGTAGAACCTACTTTTGTAATAGATTTTCCTGTAGAAACTTCACCTCTTTGTAAAGTTCATAGAAAAAATTCTGAGCTAATAGAAAGGTTTGAACCTTATGCTTATGGGGTAGAGCTTGGAAATGCTTATTCAGAGCTAAATGATGCATTAAGGCAGAGAGTGCTGCTTCATGATCAAGCGGATAAATTAAGAGCAGGACTTGAAACTGCAAGTCCTATGGATGAAGAGTTTGCTGTGGCAATAGATGTAGGTATGCCACCAGCAGGAGGACTTGGAATAGGAATTGATAGAATGATAATGTTCTTAACAGGAGCAAATTCTATAAAAGATATTATTGCTTTTCCACTAGTAAAAAGATAAATTTACAATAAAAATGCTATCCTGAGTTTCAGGATAGTGTTTTTTATTTTATATTGAATTAATAGAATATTATTTGAATATTCTATATTTTATTGACAATTTTACAATGGTATCATATATTATAAACTATAGAGATTAAATTTTGGAGGGCTTATAGTTATGGAACCAGCTAATTGCTAATTAAATTTTTATTTAATTAATAAAGAAGTTTTAAAACACCTAAGTAATTAGGTTTATTTGTTATGCTTCTTAAAAATTAGTAATTAGAAGGTAGAAAACTTATAGAGCTGGATTAATCTTAATTTTTTGCTCATAATTTATGGGTTAGCTTTGCTTTACTTAATTTAAAATTAAGGATTTAAAAAAATTTAGGCTATAAGAGGAATTATCTTCTTATAGCCTTTTTTATTTGAAAGTAGGTGAAATCGTATGACTCCTTATTATAAAGTAGTGTATTCAAATCAATAAACAAGAGGAGTATAAAGTTTATGATTAATGCATTACTAACTAGGATAGGGTTTATTATTCTTATAAATTTTAATGAACCGTCCCTTAAAATAAATATTCCTCTTGAAGTTTTAAGGAGAGAGGAATATGGAGAAAGTATTATATTTAAATTGGGAAATTCATAATAATAATTTAGATAGTGAAGAAAGATATTGTCATAACTGTGGGAGAAAGGTTATATTTATAGATTCATTAAAAAGAAGACAAAATGCAAATGGAAAAAATATATTTCATTATGCCATATACAAATGTCCTAATAATCATACATGGAATAAAATGCTAAATACTTTTAAGGCAACTCCAGGATTAAATAATTTAGATTATGAAGTTTATAAAAGAGAATCTAAAATAGATATGATATTTATAGAAGACTTAATTGCTAAAGGGTTTAATTATGTTGAAATAACTATTGACGTTATTGATAAAAAAATAAGATTAGATAAATTGTTATCAAATCAAATTTTAGATTTAAGTCGTTCTAAGATAGAAGAAGGGATTAAAAAAGGATTCATTTTAATAAATGAAAAATTAGTTAAACCTAAAACTATAGTTAGAGAAAAAGAGACAATTTCTTTGCAACTAAATAAATTTAAATTAGCAGAATAAAAAATTAAAAACTCTATTGACCCTCCTATAATAGGAGGGTTTATTATTTATTTAGAGAGAAATTACAAATAACTAAGAGAATTTTTAATTAATTATAAAGTTGAATTTACTAGGAAATATATCTAGATGTACAAATTACAATAAAAACTTTATATTTAGAAAAATAATAGCTTAAGTTATAGTTTTCCTCTCATCCTCAATGTGCACAAGGAGGTAAATATATGATTAAAATAGGAGAATTCTCTAAGATAGGAAGAGTTTCTGTTAAAACTTTAAGACATTATGATGATATGGGACTTTTAAAGCCTGTAAAGATAGATGATTTTACGTCATATAGATACTATGATGTGGAACAGCTATCAACTTTAAATAAAATACTACTGTTAAAAAGTTCAGGATTTTCTTTAAAGGATATTAAAAAGCTTTTTAATGAAAATTTAACTAATGAAGAACTAATCAAAGAATTAAGAAAAAAAGAAAAAGAGATAAAAGAAGAAATTTCAAAGTCTAATGATACATTAAAAGAAATAAATTTTCTAGTTGAATACTTAAATAAGGAGGATTGTATAATGGATAATTATGATATAGTTATTAAAAAAGTAGAAGGATTTAAGGCAGCTTCTGTTAGAGATGTAGTAGAAAGCTATGGAGAACAGGGTAAATTGTGGAGTGAACTTAATCAACATGTATTTGCTAATAAAGGCAAGGTAAGCGGGCCATGCTTTAGCATATATCATGAATACGGATATAAAGAAAAGAATGTGGATACGGAAGTGGTAGAGCCTATAGAATTTGATATACCTGAAAGTGACAAAGTTAAAGTAAAATATTTCAAACCTGTAGAAAACATGGTTTGTTGTATTCATAAAGGTTCTTTTAAGATGATTGGCAAATCTTATGAATTTGCATTAAAGTGGATTGAAGCTAATGATTATGAAATAGCAGATAATATAAGAGAGGTATATCTTGTAGGAGCGGGCAATTCTAATAATGAAGATGATTATATGACAGAAATTCAAATACCTGTAATTAAAAAGAAATAGATTAAAAGCGTGGATAAAATTCCACGCTTTTAATTTATTATATGAACTATTTTATATAATTCAATCCTGATTAGTTATCAGGATTTTTTTATGTGACATTAATGTAACTTACTATTACAGTGAATATATATTAAAATATATTCAGATAAGAATTACAGTTAGTGATAATTATTGGTATAAATATTTCATAATAAATAGAGTTACACTAAAGTTGATATTAGATATTTTTAATAACTTAAGATGAAAAGGAGATGATTTAAATGAGTGTATATTTTCAATCTATTTTTACAGCATTTGCAACATTTTTAGTACTTGCTTTTGCACTGACTGTTCCTTTTCTTATTTATCAATATAGAAAATATAATTATATAAATAAATTTAGAGCATTAATATTATATTCTTTTTTATATTATTGTCTAGTGGCATTTTATCTAATAATTTTACCATTGCCACCTACTCGTGATACTTGTAGTTGGATACCAGCTGGTAGGCAGTTTTATCAATTAGTACCTTTTAATTTTATAAAAGATATTATAAAAGAAACATCAGTAGTATTATCAAATCCAGCAACGTACTTAAGAATTCTTAGGGAACCTGCGTTTTTACAAGCATTTTTTAATGCTATATTACTATTACCAATGGGTATATATTTAAGATATTATTTTAAAAGAAACTTAAAACAAACAGTAGTTATATGCTTTTTAATATCTTTATTTTTTGAAGTAACACAATTAACAGGAATATATGGAATATATAATTGTCCATATAGACTATTTGATGTTGATGATTTAATGTTAAATACTTTAGGTGGATATTTAGGATATTTAATAACACCTGTATTTTCATATTTAATGCCAAGACAAAAACTTTTAGATAAAGAAATAAATGAAGATATTATAAGAGTAGGATATATAAGAAGAGCATTAGCTCTTAGTGTAGATTGGTTTATACTTAATAGAGTGTTATATTATTTTGGAGATAAGCAAAATATACTTGCTAATGGGATAGTGGTATTTTTATATTTTATAATACTACCTTATGCAACTAATGGTAAAACATTAGGAAAATCTTTAGTTAGAATAAGAATAAAAGGTACAGAGGAAAAACTAAAATTTAAAGAAGTTTTAATAAGATATTCAATCTTATATTATGGTGTTTTTGGCTATATGAATTTTGCTACACAATCTTATTTAATAAATACAAATCCATATATACAAGCAGGATTTGTAATATTATTAATGCTAGCTTTACCTGTACTTGGAATACATTTAATTCTTCAAATGATAAGAAAAGATATACTATTTTATGAGAAAATAAGTAAAACTAAAAATGTAGTTATTTCAAAAGGTAAAAAGGTATCTCAATAATAACTTGATCTGTTTAAAATACTTATTGTAAGAATATAGTTAAAATATTTCCTATGAGAAGAGTATAGAAATTAAGTATATGCTTTTTTCATAGGAATATTAAATTTAAATTTTAAATAGCTAATAAATAATTATAATTATGAACTAAAAATTAAGTAGGTTTAATTACAATATTAAAAGATATCAATTGCTTTGACATGTAAATGATTTTGTAATTAGGATATCTGTAAGGATAACTATATTTACTTTTGTATTATAAATGTATATAATGAAGGTAATTTATTCTATATTTTAATTGGAGGTGTTAAAAGTGAAACATGGCATGAAAGAAGAACTACAAGAACGACTAAGTGATACCATAACTAAGTATAAACATGATCAATCTAATAAAGATAAAATCTTTATAAGTATTAAAGAAAGAATCAAGCTTACTGATTTAGTTAAAATATTTAATGGAGAAGTTGTTGTTGATACAATGTCAAAACGCACATTATATTTTTTATCGAAAGGTTTCTATAATGAGTTAGAAATTAACGAATTAAAACCAGAGCTATTTTTTACAGACTATGAAATCACAGAATTTGAGAGTGAATCACTAGATCTTGAACAAAAAGGTGAAAATTCTAATGTGATAATTTTAAATAATGTATTACCTACAGTTGAAGATAAGCAATATATTTGTTCAAGCATAACCTATAAAGAATTAGTATCAATTTTTAATAGAAATTTAATAAATTATGATTCTAGAATTCAGAGAGAAAGTAGAAAAAAATTGATTAGAGATACCATTCAAGAAAGACCTAAGTTATATCAGAAATCAATAAATGAAATGTCAAAGAAAATGAAAATAGGAAAGTATATTCCTACTGCTATTTCATTTGCAATATTATCAAATGGAGAAGAAAAGTGGAGTTATGATAAGGAAAAGCTTCAATTTATCATTGAAGTAGATTCAAAAAGCATTATAAGTATAATTGATGGTCTACATAGGGTATCTTCAATACTCACTAGTTTAAGTGAAGTAGAAAATGAAGAAGAAAAAGAAAAATTAGAAAATCAAATAATGCAAGTTAATATTTTTATACATGAAATACGGGAGTCAGCAGAGTATATATATCAAGAGGCACAAAAAAATACCATTAGTAAGGTTAAACAAAAAGCATTAAATACAAGTGATGTTACAAATAAAATAATTAGAGAGATAAATTCTTTTGAATCAGAAAGTGTAAATAAGTTATTTAATAAAATAGGTATGGAGTATTCTGATTTAAAAATGGGAAAATATATGATTTACGCTGACATGATAAGTTGTATTGAATATAATTTTAATAAATATGATTACAAAAATAATCCTAAAATGCAAAGAAAAATTAGAAATTTTATAATAGACTTATTCAATGAAATAATAAGTGAATATGACTATATTTTTAAGAATATTGAGAATCACAAAGGAATAAATGCTTTAGCTTATTCTCATACATTATATGGATTAATTGCATTAGGGGCTCAATTATTTGGATTAAATAGATGGGAGGAGGAACTGGAATATATTTTGGAAAATAAAATTAATTTTGATTTAAATGAAGAGGTTTGGAGCAAGTTAAATATCACTAAGGAAAAATTAAGAGGAAAACAAAGAACAGATTTATATGAGTATTTTAAAGGTTTAGTAGGTGATTTTATTGAGAAATAACATAAATTATACTGAATTAGGAATAGAGCTAAATGATTTGAAGAAAAGTTTCTTGCACTATATTGAGCATAAATATGTATATAATACTTATATTAAATATAGAAGTTTTATTTTTAAAGTAGCATGGTATGAGCAAAATTTTTCTCATAAAGATTTATCTGAATTTACATTTCAGGAAGTAGTCGATATGTTAAAGTTTTTTAATGCAGACACAGAAACATCACTAAACACTCAATTAAGTATAGTAAGAAAATATATGGAAGTTGCAGTTATTCAAGGATATATAAGCAACAACTTAGATATATTAAGTAGCTTAACTAAAGAAACCCTAAGTAATTTTATAAACTCTAAAGCTAAAGAAGAGCGATATTTAACTAAAAAAGAATTATTGTCCGCTGTTAAAGAGTTAAAGAATCCACAAGATAAAATAATTTTCTTATTGATTTTCGATGGCATCATGGGTAAAGCATATAAAGATTTAATAAATTTAAAAGTAGAAGATTATTGTTCTGAAAATCATTCTATTAAAGTTAATGATAAATGGTACAAATTATCAAGGGAGACAGAATATGCATTAAAGTATGCATTGGAGCAAGATGTTTATTTTATGTATTACAAAGAAAATGATAGATATAGCCAATATAAATTAAATACTAATGATCCTTACATTATTAGATCAAAAAAAAGTAAAGTTGATAAACCAATAAGCACAGTAGGCATTAGAAGAAGGATTGATACCTGTAGAGAGTATATGAATAAAGAATATATTCATGGTAAAACTGTATGGTTATCTGGTATAGCACATCGATTAATTGAATTGGAAAGTGAAAATCAATTAGAGCTGGTTCATGGACAGATAAAAGAATATTGTAGTAAGGAAAATATCAATACAAATATAATTGATATGATAGATATAATCAAAATTATTAAAGAAAAACATAAACAGGAAAATGAATTAGCATAGCTTATTGCCTTTAGCGTAAGCTATATAATATTTTTAGGCCATTCTTTTTATTATAAGGTAAATTGTTACTAAAGAATTTCAAATTAAATAATATTAAGGTATATTTACATGTTTCTATATTAAGATAAAATAGTTAATAAATTATATAGGTATAATTTTAATAGTATTTGCTCTTCAAGATAAAGAAGAGCAAACTATTAATAAAATAAAAGTATTAAATAAAAAAATATACAATATATATGATGATGATTTATATTCATATTTATAGCAGATATATTCGAGGGATAAAAATTAATTTATAATGGATGAAAAATGGGAGGATTACTACATGGGAACTAATGGAGAAAAGAGGGTATTTTATACTGAGAGAGAAAGAGAATTATATTATAATATGTGTGACAAACAAATATTAAATAAATTAAACAATAATTTAATGAAAAGTATAAAAAATAAAGATGAATCATCATCTATTGCTTTGCTTAGCCAAATGTTTGTAGAAGATATATCTAAGGAAGAGTTTGAAGTTTTCAAAGTGAAAGTTATAAAAAACAATGCTATTGCTATATTTATGAAAGCTTATGAAAAGATGGGCGATTGGGGATTTTTATATAATATATATGCAGTAACTTACTACATAAAGCATGGAAAGTTTTAATCAGCATAAATATATTGAAAATAATATATTTTAATTTAAACAATAAATATTAAATAAATAATATTATAGATTAAAGTTGAAATAATATTGAAATTTATTAGCTATATTATAGAAAAATGATTGAATTTTAAATATATTCAAATTTAATTATAAAATAAATAGAAAATACTATCACATGCCTAATGTGATTAGATATATTTTATATAAATAGATAGTTAGATATAAAGTACAATTTAATTAATAAATAAATGTTACTAAATTTAATTAGAATTGGGTAATTTAGGGGGATAAAGAAATGGGTTTATATGTTAAGAATTTTTATGGGAGCATAAATGGAAAAAATATATACGATTTTACAAGAAATCTAGATTATAATCTAAAGCAAAAAGAGCGAATTGATTATATAAACAATATAGTAGAAGAAGAATCAGGGAATAAATATTTTGAAGAATTGTTCACACAAACTTTTCATGAAAAGATAAATAAGGATGCAGCTGTTTGGGTAAAAGAAGAAAAGAGATATATGCGATGGGAAAGTTTTATATCATGGTGTGAAAAAAGAAATATAAATTTCATTAAGTATTTAGGTATGAAAGAAGAGTTAGGATCCTATACAGGTCAGAATATTTCTCATATAAATTTAGTTTTAACTGAAAAGGACAATATTTATTCTGAAACCAATATAGCTAAAGAATTAGAAAAATTAGCAGATTATATATTAAATGCTCCAGATGGGGAAAAAATAAGCAAAAAAACAAAATATAATTTTTACACAAATGAAGAGTTATTTAAAAAGGAAGTTAAAGAAAAGAAAATAGGAGACTTATCTGGTGATAATAATAATGAAGATGAAATTATAGATTTCTTAATTAAAAAATGTAAAAATTTTAAAAAGGAAATAAAGCAAGTGATAACCTATGATGATTTAGAAGATGAAAGCTTAGCATGTCTTCAGGACTACGAAAATGCTATTTTCAAATTAAAAGATGCAATCTCCAATTTGAAAAAAATTAATAAGGATGTTATAAAGCAAAGAAAATTAGGTAGTCATATAATTAAAATGAAGGAAGATCAAATATTATGCAAAGACTTTATTAAGGGGACCATCTATTTTAAACAGCCCTTGCCAGATAGTAATAAAATAGATTGGGACAAGTTTGATTTTTCGGATAAGAAGCATGTCTTAGCATTACTTTCAATGTCATTTAAAGGGGGCTTCAGCGAAGATTTATATTGTTTATTATATGATATGGAAAATTTAATTAATAGTTGTAATTTTACAAGTAGTGAAAAGATAATAATTATGTTATTAAGAAAAAATATAACTCAACAACATATGGGAGAAATTCTAAAAGTATCTCAGCCTACAATTAACTATATGATAAACAAAATCGTTAATAAGATAATAAATGCCTACAGAATATTATATGAATCATGGTTTTATAATAATATAGAAAAATCAAGAGTAAAAAAGTGTAATAAATGTGGAATAAGTAAGCTAGTTAATGAAAACTATTTTAGAAAGAGGGCAGATAAAAAAGGTGACGGTTATTATAATTGCTGTAGAAAATGTGAAAAAAATAAAAAAGTGACGAAAAGCACTTATAAAAAAGCATCTTTAAAGTAATATATAGTGTAAGGATATAAATATTAAATAAATTATAAAAATAATAAACTTGCAAGGTTATTTATGTTTATCTAAGAAGAAAGATGAATTTATACTTTTATAACTTACTAGTTAAAATATAGAATAAATATTAAATAAATTATATAAAACGGAGGAATGATATTATGACAAAAGGATTTATTATCGATGTACCAGAAATATTAATAGAAACTAAGGACAATACAACACATATAGTAACAGCTAAAAAAGGTGAAGTTAAATTAGGTGGAGAAAGTATAGAAATCAATGGAGGCTGGAGCTCATATGCTTTAGCTGAAATAGATACGAAAAAAACTTTAGAAGTAAACATATCTGATGCTCAGTGGGCTCTAGATACTATGGGATTATCTACAGGAGGTACTATTAATAAAAAAGTAGATGAAGAGTATATATTTGGTGTTGCTCATGAAATTATAGGTGGAAAGATTGAATTAACAGGAAACGTTAATAAGGAATCAATTAAAGTATCAGGAATGAAATCAGTATCATCAGATGTAGAAGTAGAAAAGTTAAAAACAAATGAATTTAAAGTAGTTACTGCAGGTAGTAAAACTGAGCTAGTATTTGCAGAAGATATGAATGAGAAAACGGTATATCCATCTTATTCTATTAAAACAGAGAAAGAAGTTGAAGTACTATCAGTAAGTACTAAAGATTTCCCGCAATCAGGAAAGGTTATCTTAAAATTCCCTATTTATTCTGAAGCTAATAAAGAACAAGCAGAGATAATAGGCCATGGTCAATTTGTTATATATAAAGCAAAAATTAAACCAAACTTTGGATTTACAGGCGCTTATAAAACTGCTTCTGAATTTGCATTAGATTTAAAAGGACTTGATCCTAGAAGAAGTGACAAAGAAATGTTCAAATTCTCAGTTATTCCTGCTTAAAATTTAATTTAAGTAAGGATTTATTATAAACCAATAAAAATATAGACTCTATTTAGACTTTCAGGTATGTAAACCTAGCAATAGCTATGGTTTGCATGCTTGAAAATTTATAAAATATAACAAAATAATTCATATAGAATTAAATAATAATATCAATATATTTTAGGATATAGATTTTATTTATAATGGAAGTGATAAAATGAATAACTATGCTTTGGATATAAATGGTAATAGCTCGCATTGTGTAAAATTGCCTAAAGAAACAAAACTATTTGGGGATTCTTTTACCAAAGAATTTTGGTTATATTATAGAAATCGAAATATTAGGCAAATAATACTAGGAGATTTTGAGGAATCTTTAACATCAAATACTAATATAGAAATATATAGTGACAACACAATAAGATTGTATTGGAATTTAGGAGAAATAGATAAAAAATTTAATATTGTTGAGCAAAATAAATGGATTCATATTTCATGGGTAAGAGATAAAGAAAATAACAGACATATATTTTATAAAAATGGTGAAAAGATTTTTGAAACTGATACAGCAGGAAGTGATTTAAAATGTGAAGGAATACAATGGTTGGGTAGGGATGGAAGAAATTCCATGATTTTAAATGGCATAATTGATGAATTAAGAATTTGGGATAAAGCGTTAACTCAAGAAGAGATTAAGTATAACATGAATAAAATCGTATCTCCTAGTTCAAAAAATCTAATTGCTTATTATAGATTTGATAGAGATAAAGGTAATACAATAATAGATTTAACTAGAAATGAAAATAATGGATATATTGATTCTATTAATTTAACTAATAGTACCCCTGATATAAATTATTATAAGATTTTATTAAAACAAAATGATAATTATTACACTATAAAATCAGAATTTTATAGAAATGGACAATATCAACCTTTACTATTAGAAGATGGTGTAACTCCAAATGGCAATGAGTTTATAAATAAAGGATTTGATAATTTGAATTTACTAACTACTAAATATGATAAAAATAGTGAAGTTGCTGTTAGTAAAAGCATTATGGGAGAAGGCAAATATTTTGAAGTAGAATTTAGCAATGATTTTAAAAGAGTAAATAGTGTATATTGGAAGAAGTGAAGATGATAAATGAAATATTTTTATAAGAAATATACAGTTAAAAAAGTAACAACGTATCAAGCATTAAGAGTAGATATTGTTGATAAAGGAGTTCCACGAAACAATAGTTTTCCCTATGGTGGATACTCTAGTTATAAAATAGATAATGATAAAGGTATTTTTGTTTTACAAGGTAGTAAAGTTTACGGTAGAGAAAATGGAAAAATGGCAATTTTTTATGAAATAGTAAATAATGATTTAGTAAAATTCGACGCATGGTATTCTGGAGGAGCAGGTATTTATTACAAAAGACCACTAGAACAGTTTAAATTACAATCAAATACTATTGAGACGTCTGGAGAATATATTACCACAACAGTTGCTGAAGATGGTAAGTATCCCAATAATGCAACTCACAATGATGGATATTGGTATATAAGACAAAAACCTGTAATTACCAAATTTTTAATAAGAGATAAAAATAATGATTTATATACATATGATGGTATAAGTATAGTATTATCTTCATCACAAACATTAGATGATAATAACTTTATAGCCAATGGATTTGATGATGTAACAATAATAACAGAAGAACAATGGGATTCTGCCTTTTCAGATAAGACAGGGCTAAAATTATTAATGTGGACAGATGATATGGACAAGGATGAAATTACTATAATGTATGAATTTAAAAATTTATATAGACCTATTGATGTGTTAAAAAAAATTAATGATGGCAAATTTGATATTCTAATGAAAGAAATAGAATAGGAAAATATAAATAACTAATAATTGATTCCAACATGAGCTAAAGCTAATATAAAAAAAGGAGATATCTATGGATAACTATAATGATAAAAATTATATAAAGATTAATAAAAGAGTTTTATATATACATCCAATAAAAATGAAGTATATAAAAGACAATTTTTATAACATATATTTATGCGTTAATAAGTTTGGACTTATGAGATTATTAGAGTTTTCAGATGGAAGTGAAATATTAAATAAATTTTTAAATGCAGTTTTTGATGGAGATAAAGAAGTAATAGATTATGTCTTAGACGAGATGACAACTTATGAATTTAACGAATTATTGATAAAGGTAAAAGAAATAAATGAATTAAAGGATGAAAATGATCTAAAAAAGAATTAAAGGATAGTAGAGAAAGTGCGCCCGAACTAACTATCCGCAGATGTTATGCTTTATTGGGTGTACATTGTGGAATATCAGAAAGAGAGCTAGATGAATGTTCTTATGTATTTTTTAATGATTGTATTAATGAATTAATCATTAAGTTAGAATATGATTGCATTATAAATATATTAGGAAATTCATTTGCTGATGATACAGCAATCAAATATGTTAATGAAAGAAACCCATTTAATACTATACATACTAAGACACAAAATAATAAATTAACTATGGATGACATTAAAAAAAGTGGATTGCTGCAAGAATAGTAAAGAATTAATAAAATATTATTAAAGGAGTTGATGGTAATGTCAGTACCAATTAGTAAGCTTAAACAAAAGGAAATAAGAGAAATAGTAAGTTTTATTGATGATGATGGAAATAATCAAGAAATAATCATAAAGAATATAAGTAAAGATCAAAAAGAAGAATTTAAGGATTTTTTAAAAGAAAAGGTAAATTTAGATAGTACAGAATTACTGATTAGAGGCAATGAAATAGTAAGATTTTTCTATACTAAATTAACTGATTTAGATATAGAGTCAGAAGATGATATTATGGATATTTTAAACTCTCCTAATTATATATTAACTAAAGTATCATCAGTTATAGGAGAGATAATCACAGAGCTGGTTTATGAGATAACTCTAGAAAAAAAACTAGAAATGAACAACATGTTGATATTATTAGAACAACAAGAATGTTATAACCAAATAGAAGAAATATTAAATAAAACAAATGACAATGATGAAGATAATAATTAATAAATAATATATTAATTAAAAACTAATTTAGAAGATATATGAGATAGAGTCATATGTCTTTATTCTTTAGAAAGGAGAACAATAAATGGCATATGATTTAGGCATAAAAATTAATCTTATAGATAGTGATATTGTTAAAATAGAAAATACTATTAAAAAAAGAATGAATGAAATTTCAAATAAATATAAAATAAAACTATCTATTGAAAATAAAAGTATAAATGATATAGAAAAACAATTAGAAAAAGTTAAAACTGCTTTAGAAAAAACAACTATTAATTTGGATGGAAGTTTAAATATTGATTCAATAGCACAGTTTTTTAGTGAAATAGATATTGGGATTAGTGAATTAGAAACAAAGAGAGTTAACTTAATAGATAGCACACAAGTGGCACTAATAAGAGAAGTAAGGGAAGGTTTATTAGAAACCTCAAATAACATGGCATCATTAAAAGGCAATATAGAGCAAGTCAGCCTACTGATGAATTCTACCAAAACAACAGTTAAAGATATTGAAAAGGCAATTAAAAACGCGTCAGAATCTGTAGATGTAAGCATGATTGATGCTCTTAAGAATAATATTTCTTCATTAGGAGAAGAAATAAGCTCTGTAGGAACTGGAAGGTTAGTAGAGGAATTAATGGACTCCAAAATTGATAATGCAAGTGTGAGTATTCTTGGAGCTTTTGGCGTAACTGCCACTACAGCATCACTTTCAGTCAAGGCTTTGAGCTCAGTATTGAGTGCAGGCTTAGGAACAGCTATTTCTTTAGCCATGGTTGGTATTACAAAATTAATTAATAAAAATAAAGAATTAAGAGAATCAGTTGAAAATACCATAAAAACAACTAGAGAAAATATTTCAGATAATATAAACAATATACAAATGTTGAGCGATATTAAAGATGAGTATGGAACCTTATATCGAAAGAATAATAGAAGCTTTGAAGAGGAAGAACGATATTTAGAATTAACTAATAAGATAGCACAAATAAGCCCAGAATTAGTTAGTGGATATGATGCACAAGGAAATGCTATTTTAAATTTAAAAGGTAATGTAGATGGCCTAATAGAATCTTTAAAAGAAAAAAATAGAATAGAAAACTTAAAGGTTGTAGCAGATTGGGACAATATAGTAAAGGTAAATAAAGATAAGAAAAAAGAATTAGAAGATGGAAAAGAGTATAAAGAGGCTTTATCAGAACGTGAAGAAACAATTAGGAGAATAGAAGATTTAAAAAGATGGAAAAAAGATCCCACAAAAAAAGGTTCTATTCAAGTTTATGATAAAGGTCTTCTTGAGCAAGAACAAAATCTAGCTAAATTTAATGCCATAATTGAAGTTACAGAATCGCAAATAAAAGCATTAGAATCAGAAACTTCGCAATTAAATATATCTGTTTTACAAAGTGCAAAGGGATTTGACGAATTAACAAGCTCACAAAAAAATCTAGCAGGTACATTAGCCGAGAAGAATACTGATTTTAATCCAGTAGAAGCTGATAAGATTATAAATAAACTTAAATTGGCAAGTAATGAATTTGAGCAACTTGATAATTTAAAAATGAATAAAAGTAAAATGAGTGTTAGAGACTTTAAAAAAGAAGTTGATAGCCTGATTGAAAAAATACATGAAGTAACAGAGATACCTATAGATACTATAAAAGATAATTATATAGGTTATAGCAATATAAATGGAGCAAAAGATACTGTACAATATACAAAAGAACTAATAGAAAACTACGAAAATGTAGGAAAAGAAGTTAGACAAATAGATTCAATTTTAAATGAACATGCTGAAACTAATCAATGGAACAAAGAAGCTCTAATTGAATTAGCAAAAGAATATCCTTATTTATTAGATTTACTAGGAAATGAAGAAGCATTAGAAAGAGCATTAATTAAAACAAAAAATGATAGAATCAATAAGGCAAAAGAAGTATACAATAAGGATTTAAGTAATGCAGAAGACTATTTGAAAAAGTTAACGTCAGGATATGATAAAGATGCTACAAATTTTAAAACAGCACAAGAAGCGAAGCTCTACTATGCTAATGAAGTTAGACAAAGGTTAGACGAAAGAAATGCAGGGTTTAAATCATCAAAGGACTCCATTCTAAAAGAGTCAATGGAAATTAATAAAAAGTTAAAAACTATCAAGGATAAAAAGTTAAAAACTACCAAGGATAAAAAAGAAATAAAGAAATTAGAAGAAAGAGATGAAGAATTAAAAGAAAAATATAAGTTTGTAGAAAAAGATCAGGTTGCAACTAATAGCTTATATAGTTCTTCATTGGGAAGTATAGATTCGGCCATAGATGATTATTATCCATTAAAAAATATGAAGTTTAGTTTTGATTTTGATCCGCAACCTAGCACTAGAACTTTAGAAAGTCCAAAGAAAAATATTGAGCCTAGAAAAGAAATTTTTCAAACCAATTTCCCAGAATTAGATAAATATAAAATAAAAATAGATAGAGTAAATGAAGAATTAGAAAAACAAGAAAAAGTAATTGATAAATTAAATAAACAGCGTAATAAATATAGTGAAAATAACGATAGTGACAATGAGCTTAAAACTATTCAGCAATTAACTAAAGAATATGATAAATTAATCAAGGTTCTAAAGTCAGAACAGAAGGGTTTAGCAAATACTAAAGAATCAATTAAAAAAGAATTTCTTAATTTAACTAAAATAGATATAAGTAAATATAGTAAAGCACAATTAGATGTTATTTATGCTGAAAAATATGGTGGACTTAGGAATCATAAAGATGAAGAATCTAAAAAAGCCTTTGAAGAAAATGAGAAAAAATTTAAATTATTAGTTGAGGCATGGTTTACTAATAATAGTGCTATAGAGAAAATAGAGAATGAACTATATGAAACCGAGAGCAAAAGATTAAAGAATATAGAGGAGTATTGGGAATCAATACTTAAAACACGAGATAAAAATTTAGAAAAAAGTAAAAATGCTTTAGAAGATGCAAGGGCAAATTTAGAAGCAATTGAGTCAATTTACAATGATAGAACAGGTTACGATAAAAAAATAGAAGCAATAGATGAGATTATAAATGCTACACAGGTATACAAAGTTAAACTAATTGAAGAAAATGCTTATTTACAAGCTCAATTGCTTACTCTTAAAGAAGGTTCAAAGATATGGGAAGACTTTAATAACAGAATAAGAGAAAATGAGAAAGAAATTTTAAATAGTTCTAAGAGTTTAGCTGAACATTTTGATAAAAGGAAAGAAATAGAAGTAAGTAAGCTAAATGCTGTTAAAGATATTGAAGAAAAAATTATTAATTTATTAAAAGAAAAATATAAAGTAGTACAAGAAAAAGAAGAAGATAGGCACAGAACAGCCTTAGATAACATTGAAGAAGAAAGAAAAGCTTTTAATGAATATATCGATGAAAAAATAAAAGCATTAGATAAAGAAGAAAAAAAAGAAAATTACAATAAAGAATTAAATAAAAAACTAGAAGAAAAAACAAAGCTTCAAAAGCAACTAGATGCGTTAATGCTAGATAGCTCTCTTGAAAGCAAAGCAAAGCAAGAGGAGTTACTTGAACAATTAAGAAATAAACAAGAGGAAATAGAAGAATTTCAAAATAAGTATGCTCTTGACTTAAAAAAGGAAAACTTACAAGAACAAAAAGAAGCTCATAATAAAGCTTTGGATGATAAGAAGAAAAAAGAAGATGAAAGCTTTGAAAATTATAAAAAGGCCCTAGAAAGACAATTAGAATATGATAAATTGTATGATGAGGCAAGAAGAATCTTAGTTAATGGATTTTATACAGATGCTATTGGTAATGTAGTTGATTTATCAGAAGCACTATTAGAATATGAAGATAGATTTGGAGAAGGATTGTCCGCTGTAGGGACAAAGATAAAAACAGAGATAATAGAAAAGCTATTAGAAGTAAAGGATTTATTAGATAATGGTTTTGATGGTACTATTTTAAGCGGTAATAATTATATAGGACCAATTGATAGTAATAATAAGTCAATAACTGGATATGGTGAAAATAATTTTAATAATAAAGATAAAAAACAAAGTATAACTATATTTGGAAATAGTATAGACTTAGCAAATGCACAAATATTAGCTAGTAAACATGGAGTTAATGCTGAATTTGAAAATGTCGCTAATACTAGTAAAATGCCAAATGCAAATGATATCGTCTTAGGACAAGCAGCTAATAATTATAGTAATTCAACTGGAGCTATTAAGCTAACAGGTAAAAATAGAGATGAAACTAAAAGCATGTTAGAAGCACACTTTATTAAAAATGTAAAAGGATCTTATGCAGATGGTGGAATTGCTAATTTTGCTGGACTAGCAATGATGCATGGAACAGAAGATAGACCAGAACTTGTACTAAACAATAGTCAAGCTTCTAGTCTTTTTAATTTTGTAAAAAATATAGATAGTGGTGTAACTATTAGGCATAATGCTATAAATCCAATGAAATCAATTCCATATGGAGAGCAAATAACTAATAATTCTACTATTAAAATAGATAAACTCATAGAGATCAACGGGAATGTTGATGAAAAAGTTTTACCACAAATTGAACAAGGAACTTTAAATTCTTTAAATATGCTAAAAAGAGAATTAAATAAGTCAGGAGTATTTAGTAGAAGATAGGATTTTAGAGTTCTATTTACGCAAAGATATTTGTACTATAGTAATTTAATTGTTACAACATTTATTGAAGTTTTTATTAAAGTGAGGTGAGATTAATAGATGTTTTTAAGTCAATCATTTATGTATAATGGCATAAATTCAGAACTTATGGGTGTAGCAATAGCACGTACTGAGAATGGCATGATAGAGATGCCTTTTGGGCATAGAAGAGAAATTGTTGAAGAAAAGTTAGATAAAAAAGAAACTCCTTATTTTTATGGTTTTTCAAATGAATGTTTAATGCTATCTATTACTTTATGTAAATTAGATGGGAGCAATTGGACATATGAGGATAGAAGAAAAATAGTAGAATGGTTTTATCAAGAGGAATATAAGCCTTTTATCAGCTTAGATAATCCAGAAGTTATTTATTATTGTACAGCAGTTGGAGAGCCTAAAAGATACGACAATGGCTTTGAGGAAGGATATGTTACTTTAAATTTAAAGTGCAATTCTCCTTATGCTTATTCACCTATGTATATTAATACTTATGATTATAAAATAAGCAAAACCAATATTTTAGAAATAGATAATACAACTAATGTAAAGAAATATTATTATCCCGAGATAGAAATAGAAATGATAGATGGTACCGAGATAAGTATTATTAATTTAACTAATAAAGGTGAAGTATTTAAATTTACTAATTTAAAGAAAGGTGAAATCATTTATATAAACAATGATATGCAAGAAATAGAAAGTAGCTTAAAAGATACCTGGAGATTGAGTAATTTTAATAAAAACTGGCTCAAATTAGTTAAAGGTGTCAATAGATTAAAAATTAATGGAAATGCAAAGGTGGCTATTAGATGCTGTTACCCTATTTCAATATAGAAAGAACGGTGAAGTGTTATGGGGATTATTTATGTTAATGGAGATAAAGTAGAAAAGGACGATATCTTCCATTTAGTCTATATAGATAAAGATAAAAAAAATGCTTATGATGATTTGGAGATGATACTTTGTAAGCCTGATGGAACAGAGGTTTGTGTTTTAAAAGAAGCTTTTGATATAGGGTTTACATTGAACTTTAAAGGTATAGATGAACTACAATTTACTATGCCCTATTATATAACAAAACAACATAAGAGGGTAAAAAATAAGCATTGGGAGTTAATTAAAGATGATTATTTAATTAAAGTAAACAATAAGAAAATCTTTGTTATTAATGAGATAAAAAAGAGTAACAATGAAGCTATTAAGGATAAATATATTCATGCTTATAGTAGAGAATACAAATTAAGTAAAAGAAAATTAGGAATTTTAAGAGGTACTAGACAGTTATATAAAGATATAAAAGATGGCACTATAACCAAAATGCAATATAGTTTTGACAATATTAAATGGAACAACTATACTGAGCCTTTTACAACAGAAGAAGGTAAAAATATTCATATGAGAATATACGACAACTATAATACTATTGTGGCGCAATATGTGTGGAATAGTAAAGATGTTATTTCTAAAACTGAGGGTATTTTAGTTACTTATGAAATGATTGATCAAATCAATTTTAAAATAAAAGTTACTATGAAGATAATAGCGGAAACTGGAGAAGGTATATTAAATATACTTGAAGATGAAACCTCCTGGAGAGTAGGTTTCATTGATAAAAAAGTCAGAGAAGATTTTAGCTTAGGTCAAGATCATAGAAAATATAGAACTTTTGATGTTGTTGATAGATCATGGATTGATGTTATTTATGATGATATACAAAAAACCTTTGAGTGCGTAGTTATATTTGATACTATAAAAAAACTAATTAATGTTTATCACATTGATACTATAACTAAAAATAGAGGGTTATTTATATCAGAAAAAAATTATCTTAAAAGTATTGAAGAAAATCTAAATGATGATGAAGTAGTTACTAGAATGATGATTTATGGAAAAGATAATTTAAACATAGCTAGAGTTAATCCAACAGGACAGCTATATATAGAAGATTATAGTTATTATATGAATACCAAGTATATGCCTCAAAGCTTAATAGATAATATAAAAAAATATGATAACAAGGTAGAAACAAATACACCTACTTTTTTAAATTTACTTAAGGACTTAGAAAAGTTAAGAAATGAAGAAATTGAGCTGCAAAATCAACTAGTAGACTTAACTGTTGAGCTAAATATAGCACAGGATAATATAGATATTGAAATACACAAAAATCAAAAGAATAGTGATAAGCCTATAGTTGTTACAGGTACAGGTAGCAATGGAATTAATGTTAGAGATGAGCTAAGAGTAAATGTTTCAGATGTTGATAAAGCTAAAGATTTAACTTCACTAAATACTATTAGAGATGAAATTAAAAATAAAATTAGACTTATTGAAGAAAAGATAGATAATAATAAAAAATATATTGAAAAAAAGATAGATGAAATTGGTAAGATTAAGATAGCACTAGATAAAAAGAACAATTTTACAAAAAACGAGCTAGAGTTATTAGATCATTTTATAAAACAAGATACTTGGAATAATGCCAATTATATAGATGAGTTTGAATTATTATCTGCTGGAAAGGCAGCCTTAGAAAAACTGAGCAAACCTACATTGACCTTTAGTATTAATGTGGTGGATTTTTTAAATATTGTTCAGTGCCAAAGAGCTTGGGATAAGATTCAATTAGGTGATATTATAACTATTAGTTATAAGGAATTTGACATAGATTTAGAAGCAAGATTGGTTAAGATAGTGCACAATATTGATAAAAATATGCTAGATTTAACTATTAGCAATCTTGAAGAGCTAGATGATCCTGCTAAGTTTTTAAGTGATTTAATTAAAGATAGTGCAGGAGCTAACAATACTTTAAATATCTTTAAGCATGAATGGGAT
The DNA here is from genome assembly GCF_054863625.1 of Clostridium sp. Marseille-QA1073. Classification (NCBI taxonomy): domain Bacteria; kingdom Bacillati; phylum Bacillota; class Clostridia; order Eubacteriales; family Clostridiaceae; genus Clostridium; species Clostridium sp. Marseille-QA1073. The sequence goes on from NZ_JBSVQM010000016.1 coordinate 57,046, forward strand.
TTAAGTATAGGAAACCAAGATTTAATTAGTAAAATAATAAATTCTAGTTTGGACTCAGCTAAAAACGCAGTATTAAGTGGAAGACTTCAAAATATTTCCATAACAGAAAGAGGTATTAGTCTAAAACATATGGATAATGAAGATAGGCAAATTCGTATGTTAAACAATATTATTGCACTTACAAAGGACAATTGGAAAAGCTGCTCTACAGCAATTACTGCTGACGGGGTAGTAGCAGAGCAATTATATGGTAAAGTGGTTGGGTCAAATAAGCTTATTATAACCAATATGAACAGTAGTGGAGAAAGCTCTTTTCTTGTAGATGAAAATCATATGAAAGCTATTAATATGGATTTATCTCTTGAAAATAAAAACTCTACTAACCGTATATATATGAACCCAGAAATAGGATTTAAAATACAACGTAGAAAAGGTTCTGGTTGGGAAGACTTAATGTATACAGACATGGAAGGTAATATATATGCTAAAAGCTTTAATATAATAAACACCAATACTAGACTTGATGACACAGGGCTTCAAATTGATAATGGTGCTATATGGATACGAAACTCTAATGGACAAATAGTCTTTAATGCCAATCAAAATGGTGAAGTTGATGCCAGTGGTAGATTTAGAGTACTGAAAGATGCAGCCTTAGGTAATAAGGATGGAAATATATTATGTGATATGTATAAGGACAATAGCAAAGGTGGAAAATTACTTATCAATGATTGGAATGGTAAAAATAACGTATTCTTAGGGTCATCACCAAATGCACAGTATAATGGCGGCTTTTTAAAATTATATAATAATCAAGGTGAAGAGCGAGCAGAACTTGGTGTATTTACTGGAGATGATGCAGGAACTTTAAACTTAAAAGGAAAAGATAAAGTTTCAAGAGCTATATTATCAGCAAAACATGGTAAAGGAGATTTTGGAGTTCTAAAATTAACTAATGAAAAGGGCGAAAATAGAATGTTGATAACGGCTCAGTCCGATCATGACAATGTTGCTAGTAGTAATAGAAAAGTAGGTGGACAAGTTGAGTTAACTAGCTTTGATGGAAGCACAAAGGGGTGGTTAACTGTAAATGAAGAAAATGCCTTTGGAATATATAACGAGGTAGGAGCAGTAGAGTTAAATAAGAGGACAAATACTGTAAGATTAGCAGGTAAATCCTTTAAACGTTACATGGCATTAGGAAGTAGTGCAATAATTATTTCCTATGATAGCAATGCTAATGGAGATCCAGCAAATGCCAATATAAAAATTGAAAATGGTAAAATTTTATTAAAGGCAAATGATAATAATTATATAGAGATATCAAGTAGTGGAATAAGACTAAAAGGAAGTAAAATTGACCTTAACTAAAAGGAGGTGATTTTATGCCGCAGGTTGCTAGAGTAGGTGATAGTATAGAAGGGATTGCACATTGGCAAGGTAGAAGATGGTATAGTCCATGGAAAGATGAAGACGGATATTGGGGAGATTGGGAAAGTAATACTAGCATTGCCACAGGAAAAATTGAAAATGGTAGTAATAATATCTCTGTTAATGGGAATCCTGTTGCTTATGTCGGTAGTACAGCTACACTAAGTTGGACGATGAGAGGATATCATGAGTATTATCCATCTAATACTTCTACTGTTGCGACTATAGTAGATGGAAAAGAAACAGTACTTGTTAATGGTAAAAAAGCTGCTTATGTAGGAGGCAGCTTAAGTGCAAGTGGCTGTACTGGTATAAAAATTACTAGTGGAAGCTCTAATGTTTCCACAGGATAAAGATAAGAAAAATAATTAATGGAGGATTTTCTATGCAAAATTCACAGAAAAAAGCAGTTAGATATGAATTTACAGAGGAAATGGTGAATAATTTATTTACCTTATTAGATAGAGTAGAAATTAAAGGCTTTAAAGAATTACAAGTAATGAATAATATTTTAGATACTTTAAATAGTCCTATATTAGAAGATAATAAAGATCATAAATAAATCACTAAGTTCTAATTTAATTAGTTCTTAGTGGTTTTTTATTATAAAAATCTAAGTGAAAGGAGGTGAAAAGTATATGTTAAAATTTAAGTATTTTCATACTATAAGGTGGAAACTAAGAAGTGGCCAAGATGATGATCCCTATGAAAAAAAAGTTGAGCAAATTAAAATAATAAACAATAAATCTCAGTTGCAAGAAACTCCAGACGCTTCATATCATGTTAGAATTGAAAATTTTTATGAAATCTATAAAGAGGAATATAGTGAAATTCCTAAATTAGAAGAAAATCAATTCTATGTAGACTATGAAACAGGTATGATTGCATTCCATCCAAGCCAAGAAGGCAAAACATTAAATGTAGAATACATGGGACGTGGAATAGTACAATATCCTGCAGATAGAATATGGGTTCATAGTCCTAACCCCTATGCTGTAGATAATCTTCAAGAGTTGATTGATGCTATGCATTTAAAAACTGAAGAATTTATTAAGTGGTGCGATGAGAAAATAAAAGAATTTACAGATCATTTAAAATCCGAATACGATAGATTTGAAAAGTTTGTAGAAGGAAAAATAGCTTATGCCGATGAGAAAGTAAAAGATTTTACTAAGTTTGTATCTCAAAAATACAATGAATTTAAAGAATATGTAGATAGCTACATCAAAAAAGCAGATGAAAAAATTTCTGAAATAGATAATCATATAGGACTTGCTGAAATTGCTACAAGGGAAGCTAAGGCTGCTACAGAAAGTGCTAAAGCTGCCGCAGAAAATGCAGAATTTGCAACAGAAAAAGCAGAAAGTGCAACATATGAAGCTAAAAATGTCATTGATATAATGAGAGAAAAAATAAAAGAATGTATAGAAGCTATAAAAAATGCTGTTAAAGAAACTGAATTAGCTCATATAGACAGATTAAACACTAGATTAATTTGGCAAGAACCTGTTGAGACTTATGTGGATATTTTACAAGTTTATAATAAACCAGAAATAGGCTGGACTGTTCAAACAAAATTAGATGGCAAATGTTATAGATGGAATGGAGCAGAATGGAAATATATTTCTAATTTAACAGGGGCAATACCAGAAGTTACATCGGAGCACTCAGGCTTAATGAGAGCTAAAGATTATGTTAAGTTAAATGGTATAGAAGAAAAGGCACAAAGAAATCTTGAAGGTGAAGATGCAAAGAATGTACTTCCTGAATACTTTAAAACAAAAACAATGGTATTTTACTTAGGGGAAAAACCAAAGGAAGGATTACAACCTATATTACTTCAATTCCCTTGTAATGGTAAAATTGAAGATATAAGTGCCTTTTGTAGATTGGCAGGAGATGACCCTACATCATTATACTTAGAAAAAATTGATAAATATTCTTTTGAAAATAATTTGGAGAATTGGGACTTAGTAACAGATACTAACTATCCAATTCTCTTTAATTATGGAAAGAAGAGAGCTGAAATTACATCAATAATTAATAATAGAGTTAGAGAAGGGGATTATTTTAGACTTAGGATAGCTTCTTTAAGTAAAAATATAAAAAATATAACTATTGAAGTCACGATAAAAATATAAGATAAAAGTTATAAATTTAATGGAGGAATTTAATATGGCAATGAGTAAACCAGATGTAAAATGGTACTGGGATTATATAGATCAGGATAGCAAGATATTAAAATACGATAAAGTTGGACTTAAAGATGGTAAAGGTGAACTAAATATGTGGGATTTAGGAGTTATAAAAGCTGGTAATGAAGCAACTTCTGATGATACCATTCAAACTTTCTATATTTGGAATAACAAAGGTGGAAGAGAAGCATCACAAACTATGACTAATTGTGAGCTAACAGTTAGAGATGGAAGGTATACTGATGGCTCTTATAATGAAGGTAATGCAGATAGTCCACTTGTAAGGGGAGGTAATGAAGAAAAACCTTGGATGAGAGCAAGAGCTTTTAAATCAATAAAAGGTGAAGAGAGAGAACAAATTAGCGGATGGACAACAGTAGGGTTAGATAAAGATACTGGTGAAATTTTAAAACTAAATTTTGAAGCATTAGGTAGAAAAGACAAAGATACAACAGATACTTTTGGTACACAAGAAATTAGTGGAGGAATTAATACAGGTAATTTTGAAGATGATATTTGTAGAAATAATTATGCTAAGGTTCAATTAAAGATGATTGTACCAACCACTGCTGATGCTGGAGAAGTAGCATTTATAGTAAGAATTTATTATTCATCAAGAACAGTATAGATTTATAAATAAATATACTTAAGGAAGTGAGAAATTTCACTTCCTTTTATTTTAAGGAGGTAAATCAATGAATACAATCAAAGATATTAAGCTCTATAGTATAAATGGAGATAATGGCTTTATGTGGGTTGCAGAATTCACAAATGGTAGGTTAATTAATGAATTAGAAAATAATAGTTTTGATATAGATAGAAAAAGATTATTAAATTTTGGAATTGTAGGTTGTGGTGTAAATCTGCACTATCAAATACCTACAGGAATATTTGATTTAAATGGAAGAATAGTAGAGTTTTTTTTAGTTGATGATGAAGGAAAGGAATATGAATTAACTAATACTTTTAATTTATATAATGACTGTATATGTTACCACAATTACTATGCAGATATAAATACGGAAGATTCAAGCAGTCATTTATGTGGATATAGTTTTGGATATAAGACTAAGTTAGATTTAATGGACTTAAAATTAAATTTTCAACCACTGCTATCAGTTAATCATGATGATGTTCCAGTGTTTAAATTTAAATTAGTAAGCAATAAAGATATAGATAATGGTAAGTTATTAATAAAAGTAGACAGGAAATATATTAAATCTATACCTATAAAATTAGTTAATAACATTAGAGCTGAGGTTCAGTATAAATTGAAGTAACGTTAATATTAATAGTAGAGAAGGTGTGTAAATGAGGTATGGAATACAATGGGATAGTAAAGATAATGGTAGCATTCAGTACTTAAAATATTCAAATATATCCATACATGATACAACAATATACAAAAATATTTATATAAAAGAGCATAAGGTTCCATATAAAATATCAAATTCAAAACACAGTGAAAAAGTAACACAATATAATGAATTTGAAATTTTAGAAGATGGAAAGGTGTTTACTATGAAAATTAGTGATTTAGGAAAAACGGACAAGTTTAAAATTAGAAAAATTGAAATGGAATAATTAATGGAGGGATTTTATTATGTCTTTAATTTTAACTGACAATAGACCTTTTGATCCAGATAAATGCTTACCTTGGAAAGGAATGAAAAGATGCGCTTTAAGACAAGATGGAACAGTATATAAATATCATCACCCAGAAGATACAAATAAATGGGAAGATGGTTCTAATGTGGATTGGAATCAATATGAAAAAGATGGACTAAATTGTATGGTTGAAATACCTAAGTTTTATTACACTAAATATCCTTATAATATGGATGGAACATATGATCAAGGTCACATATGGGTAATATCTGATACTTTAGAAGAAGGTTTTGAATTACATCCAGCCTTTTACAGATGTAGAGATAAAAGATGTGATGACTCAACAGGTATAGCAAAAGAAGTTGATTATAGATATAGAGCTGCTTTTTTAGGATGGAAAGATAATAATAACATGTTAAGAAGTCTACCAAATAAGCTACCACTAACTCAAATACAAATTGGCGATAGTAGAAATTATGCTAAGAATAACGGTTTTGGTTGGGGAATTTTAGACTATAACTTATTTTATGCTTGCCAATTGCTATTTGTGGTAGAATATGGTAATTATGATAGTCAAACTATCTTAGGAAGAGGATATGTGGATGGCAATAGTGACAAAGCAAATACTGGTGCTACATTAATTAAAGGTAATTATAGCTATGGCGAAACTACAGGAAAGAAGCAAATGTCTTATAGAGGAATAGAAGATATGTGGGGGAATTGTTCTTATTGGGTGGATGGAATTTTAGGTGATGGTAGTACGAATATAAAGATAGGTAATAAAGGCTTTAATGATAGTGGTAATGAGTATTCTATATATTCTACGGGCTTAAGTAGTACTGTAAGTGGATATATAAGTGAAATACATTCAGCAAAAAGCTTGGGGTTTATAATTAAATCTAGTGGTGTCTCAGGTACATCCAAGTTTTATGATAGTGGAATTTTAAATCCAAGTTATAAGCTGGCGTCTGGAGGAGCGGCTTACAATGATGGAGATGCAGGTGGTGTTTTTACATTTAGAAAATATTACAACATTCAAGAAAGACCGTCTTCTATTAGTTGCGTAGTTACTTTCTAATTAAAAAACTAAGAATATATGCACTAATACAAATATAACTTATATAATATTTTTAGTTATATACATTATTTATTTAAATATATAAAAGATTTTAGCATACAAAGCTTGTATTATACCATAAATTTTTGCAATAACTCAGATATAGAGGGAGGTGGTATAAATGAAATATGGAGTGCAATGGAGTAGTAATGGTTATGGTAGTATCAAATATTTAAGTTTTTCTAAAATTATACTTAAACAAGACCTTAAATACTATACACTACAAAAGGTAGCTAATAGTGAAACTTTTGAGGTTTTAGAAATTAAAACTCAAGTTTTAACGAAGAGACATTTTGAAACTCATGGATTTGAAGATATCCTATTTATTAATAATAGTAACTTAGGAAAACTAGCTGAAAATGAATTTGAAATTTTATTTTATACGCCTTATAAAGATATAAATACAATATCATTGTGGTTAGAAAAAGCTAAAGGTGATAGACAAAAATATGGAATACAGTGGAATGGAAATGGCCGTGGTGATACTAAGTATTTAAGTTTTTCTGAATTTATTCTTAAACAAGGATCCAAGTACTATACAATAAAAAAAGGAATCAATAATGATAAGTTTTTTGAGATACCAGAAATTGAAAGAGAAATTTTAGCAAAGAAGCATTTTGAAGACTACGGATTTAAAGATATTTCACTTATTAATACTAGTAATTTAGGAAAGTTAAGTAAAAATGAAATTGAAGTTCTATTATATATCCCTTATGAGCATTTTAATAAAGTATCATTATGGTCAGAAGAGTTTAAAGGTGAAGATTTTAAATATCAAATAAAACTAGACAATGAAATTATAAAGGATTACAGCCTATTCGATTATAAGGAAGTTAATGAAGAAATTACAATACCACAGGAAATTATTGATGTGGTTAAAAAAGGTGATAAAACACATACTCTAACTGTGAGTATACAGGATAGACAAGGTAGTGAGGCATCTGAAACTTGCAATGTTAATATAAAAAATCAACGGAGCTTTAGTAGATATTTTAAGCCTAATGTAGATTATGTATATATTTCTGGCTTTCCTAAAACTCTATCAGAAATAACTATACAAATAATAAAAAGAGCTAAAAATGAAAGAGAATTTACTTGCATGACTAATAATACTTTAGTAAGTATGCAAGGTAATGAACTAAAGATATGTGGTAATTCCTTTGAAGGTTGGATTTATGAAGTAAGAGTATGGGAAAAAGATAAAGAACGACAATGGACAGGCATTCCTCTAAAAGGTGATGAGGAAGGCTTAATTGTGCTTTATAGAATGAATGAACTAGAAGGAAATATCTGTTTTGATAGTACAGATAATAAATTACATGGAACATACTTAGGCACTGAATGGAGTGAAATAGTACCAACAGGTGTTAAAGAAGGAATAAACAGAGAAATCCTAATAAAAGATGAAAATGCTATTGTCCCGCAAGGAAAAGATTATCCCTATGAATATAAAATAACAGCCCCATATATGACGGTTAATGAGATACATGAAAACGATATTGAAAATGATATTGTTGAATTCAAAGTTGATAATGATGAATACAAAGATATAGAGAGTATAAATTTAATAGGGTAATAGATATAGAAATGAATATAATTTGCCATATAAAAACAGATTAGATTTGAAGGGTTTTAAATTCTTAGATGACTTTAATTGTTAATCAAAGATCATTATTTAAATATAAAATTAAATTCATTTATATTATAAACATTAAAGGACGGCTGTTAACAAAAATTTATGGAGTCTATATTAATGATATAGATATAAATATGAAATGAAGTATAAATTAATATAAAATCAGTATTCTGAAAGTAAAAGAAGGTGACATATAGAATTATGAAAAGTTTAATACCAAAAATGAACTCTGATACTCAAGATGGATTTGAAATACTTACAAGCAGTATTTTCTCTAATGATTATAAAGGTTATAAAGCATTTAACAAACAACCATGTAGTAGTAATGGAAATAGTTGGGCATGTGCTGATAATGTAAAAAAAGGATGGATACAAATTAATCTGCCTAAATGTGCATTTGTCAACAGATACTCTATACAAAGTAGAAATTTATATGATGCACCAACCACAGCACCTAGAGAATGGATTTTCGAAGGAAGTAATGACGGTTTTAATTGGCAGGTATTAGACAATAAAATCGAACAAAGTTTTACACAGGCAGAAAATAAAATATTTAATATAAAAGGTGGATATTTTAAATGCTTTAGAATTAATATAAGTAAAAATAATGGAAGTAGATATTTAGTTATTGATGAAATTGAATTGTTTGGTAATTATGCAATAGATATTCCAATTAAAAATAATATTTATAAAAATATTTATATAAATAAAAATTATAAAATACCATATAAAATATCAAATATACAAGATAAAAAAGAACAATTACAAAATAGTAACACATTAGAAATGTCAGAAGGAAAAATGTTTAACATTTCCATAAGTGAATTAAAAAGATATAGTGAATTTAAGATAAAGAGTTTAGCTTTAGATTAAATAAAATAATCATTGTAAAAAGCTTAGTAAAGAAGGTGAGATAATGGCAAATTGGAAGAGTGTAATGCCTACAATGAATGGATATACAGATGAAAAAACTGATACTGTTGTAAGTGCCAGTAGTGAGTATGATACTACTAATTCAGCATGGAAAGCATTTGATGGTATTTATGGGGGAGGCAATTATTGGTGTACGAAGACTGGCGAAAATACAGGTTGGTTAAAGGTAGGGTTCAATTTTAATAGATATATAATTAAAAGATATGGAATACTTTCGCATGCCTCATTCTATCCTGTAGATTGGAATTTTGAAGGAAGTAATGATGGAGAAACATGGGTTGTACTTCATAGTATTGTAGGAGGGAAAGATGGGAGTAAATGGAGTTATTATGAATTCGATAATAAAAGACCATATAGATATTACAGGATTAATGTAACAAAAGGGGCTGGTGCTTTACTATATATATTTGAAATGCAGTTATTCGTAGATTTAGATGCTCCATCAGTTAAAACATTATTTTTAATTGGTGGTGGAGAAAAAGTCTATGACGATGATGGGCAAGTAGGAGCTTATCCTCCTAGTGAAGATATATTTAAAGAATATGGACTAGAGGATATTGAAGATTTATTTAATGAAGAGAGCTCAAATATTAAACTAAAAAAAAATCAGATATTAGAAAATGGTATTGTTTATAATACAAAAATAAATAAGAAAAATTGGGAGAACATAGAGTTTATTAAGAGTTCTATATAACAAAAGATAATAATTTTTAAAATAAAGGTTTTTATAATTTATTTTTATTAATTGAGAAAGTAACTTTATAAAAAGTATTTAAACTTTATAGATACTAATAAATAGATTTAAATTAATAAATAATAGTAAATTTGAGGCATTAATAAGAGAATTTTAATATTAAATAACTTTAACCTCTTAAAATATTCATTTTTATATGATTGGAGAGTGAGAATATGATAAGATGGTCGGATGATTTGACGGATAATTTAAATAAAGAAAATTTTACAGCTTCTAAATGGCATAATGGTGCCAAAGAATATTATCCTTATCTAGCATTTGACAATCATCAAGAATTAGGGGGACAAACCGGTTTTCAGGTCAGATATCCTTCTTTCAATGATTGGCTAAAAATAGACTTTATTACTAAAGTAAGCCCCTCTAAAGTAACAATACAAGGAAACAAAACAGATAGTCCTAATTTACCTAAAAAAATAAAAATATTAATGAGTAATGATGATACTAACTATGATGAAATAGATATTATAGATAATATAAAAAGAGATACAAATATAAATGAATATACTTATAAAAGACCAGGCAAAAAATATAGATATTTAAAAATTGAATTTATGGAATTTTATGATAGTGAATGGTGCACAATAGGTCAAATGCAATTCCTTGAAAAAGTATTTATTAATAAATATTTAATTAAACAAGATAAAGACTACTATTCTATCAAACATAACTTTTATAATCTTGGACAACCTGTTGATAATATTCAATTAGAGCAATGGTATGAAAAATACGGTGCAGATGATATAAGTATTTTAACTACATTATTAAATAGTAAAGAAATGGTCATGAATTTAGATGATACTTCTAAAGTATGGAAAACTAATAAACCTATAGATTTTAATGATATTAAAGATAATATTGATTTAATAGACTGTGAAGAGAGTAAAAGTATTAAATATAGTATAGAAACCTATAAAATTTATGATTTACTTGAAGATGAATTTGAAATAATGATGTATGAACCTAATGGAGAAAATATTGATAATACTAAACTAGAAATTAAAGGTAAAAGAAAAAATATATTTGATAGATTTAATCTTCAAAACCCAGAATTGTTAGTTTATACTGATAACAAATATGTAGAAGGTGCTTCATTAGAGATTGAAGGTATTAAGCAAGAGGATTTTAAATATCAAATTAAACTGGACGATGAAATTATACAAGATTATGGTCAATTTGACTATAGAGAAATTAATAAAGAATTTATGATACCAAAAGAAAAAATTGATGCAGCTAAAAAAGGAGATAAGACGCATATTTTAACTGTTACAATGCAAGATAAAGAAGATAATGAAACAGTTGCAAATTGTGATATTAATATAAAAACTCAACGGAGCTTTAGTAGATATTTTAAACCTAATGTGGATTATGTGCATATTTCTGGTTTTCCTAAAGTTCTATCAGAAATTACTATACAAATAATAAAAAGAGCTAAAAATGAAAGTGAATTTACGTGTATAACTAATAACACTCTAGTAAGTATGTTAGGTAATGAACTAAAGATATGTGGTAATTCCTTTGAAGGTTGGATTTATGAAGTAAGAGTATGGGAAAAAGATAAAGAACGACAATGGACAGGCGTTCCTCTAAAAGGTGATGAGGAAGGCTTAATTGCGCTTTATAGAATGAATGAACTAGAAGGAAATATTTGCTTTGACAGTACAGATAATAAATTACATGGAATATACTTAGGTACTCAATGGAGTGATATAATACCTAAAGATATCAAAGAGGGTATTAATGCTGAAATTACAATAAAAGATGAAGATATTATTGTACAACAAGGAAAAGATTACCCTTATGGATATGAAATAACAACCCCATATATAATGGTTGATGAGATACATGAAAACAATATAAATAATAATATTGTTGAGTTTGAGATTGACAATGAGGAATACAATGATATAAAGAATGTAAGCTTGATAGGGTAAAGAAGGTGATAAATGTGATTGAACAGTACAACCATAAAGAAGATTATAGTAATAATTTAGTAGGTAAATACAATTTTAATGATAATGATAATACATGTAGAGATATAAGCAGAAGTGCAAATAATGGTACTTATATTGGCGTTAATAAACTAAATGAAAATAATTTAAGATTCGTTAAATTTAATGGTACTGCTGGTAGTTGTATTAAATTTAATAACCATATAATTCCTAAATTTAATAAAAGTATATATTTTGAAATTAGAAAGAATTCTAAACCAAATAAATATGAATGGATATTTGCTCAGCATACTACCAATCCAGGAACATCTGGGTATGATTGCAATATTAGAGCTGATGGCACATTATCATTTAATATAAGAAATAAAGACGAAAAAATGTCTTTAAGTGCACCTACTTCAATATGCGATGGTAAATGGCATAGAGTATTAATAACAATTGATTCAGATAACTTGATACTAAAAATTTTCATAGATAATTTAACTATTTCTAAAGATGAAATTAAAATAAATATGTCTTTAGATTTTACACCAACAAATTTTCTTCTTATAGGTAAAATACATGATAATGATAATTAAAATTTAATTGGCGATTTATCTAATTTAGAAATATATAATAGAGTTATTGAATTCAATATGTATGAGTTTTCCTTAATTGATGGACAATTTAAATATGTATATGAAGATAATTTATTAAAAAGAAATACAAATTTGGGCACAATAGATGGAACAAATTTAAATTTTCTAACAGAAAAACAATTAACCCTAGAACAAGATTACGCTAATATCATAACAACAGAAGATAACAAAAAAATATATAGTTTTAAGTTAAAAGATAAATCTTATAAAAGTGTATTAGAAGGGAAATGTATAGAGAGTGGGGGTGAAAGTGATGTTTAAGGAATTAAAAAGAATAGAATATAGTAATTGGAAAAAGGTTGATGAAAATTTGAGTTATAATGAAAATAACTACATTCATGATCTTAATAGTATTATATTTAATAATATACTGTATTTATTTTGGAGAGAAAGAAATGGAACTGTTGAGCAATTAAGATATAGATATTATGATGGAGTCAAATGGAATAACGATAATGATTCACTAAATTATGATGCAGGTAAGCATGCTGAAAGTCCTAATAGTATAATATATAATAATAAATTATATGTATTTTGGCATGAGCGTAATGAATTTGTGCATCAACTAAGATATAAATATTATGATGGATATAAATGGAGCAATGATGTTGATAGTTTGAACTATGATAAAAGCAAATCTGCTCAGTATCCTAATAGTATAATTTATAATAATAAATTATATGTATTTTGGATAGAACCTAATGGAAGCATATATCAATTAAGGTATAAACATTATGATGGAGAGAAATGGCATAATGATAATGGTAGCTTGAATTATAAAAACTCTGCAGCTTATCCTAATAGTATAATATATAATAATAATCTATATGTATTTTGGTATGAATGGAATGGAACTAATGATCAAATAAGATATAAATACTATAATGGAGAGAGATGGAATGATGATTTAGGTAATTTGAATTATAACGTTAATAAAAGTGCTAAATATCCTAATAGTATAATTTATAATAATAAATTATATGTATTTTGGAATGAATATAATGATAAAAATTTTCTTCAAGTAAGATATAAATATTGCGATGGCAGTAAGTGGTATAGTGACAATGGTAGTTTAAATTATGATACAGGTAGACCTATTTATTATACTTCTAATAGCAAAATATATAATAATAAATTATATATATTTTGGTATGAATATAATGGAAATGACTATCAAATAAGATATAAATATTATGATGAAAATAAGTGGAATAGTGATGATAATGGCTTAAATTATAATAATAGTAAAGGTGCTTATACTTCTAATAGTGTTATATATAATAATAAATTGTATGTATTTTGGTATAAATGGAATGGAACTAATGACCAATTAATTTTTTCTCAATTAAACTTTAAAAATTACCTTATAAGTGACAATAACTTTATATATCAGATGAACCCACTATCAAAGCTAAAAGGAATAACACAATCAAATTTAACATCAGAAACATTTATGGAATATGGAAGTAATAAACTCACATTAAACGAAAATGAATATAATGAATTATCAGAGGATGCAGAGGTTTTAGTTTATAATTCATCCCAAGAAGAATTAAAACTTCATAAAAACATAACATATGATAAAAGATTTATTATGACCTTAGATAAACCTAAGATAAGGATAAAGCCAAATAATCCTGATTCAAAGCCTAAGCTAATGTTAAATGCTCATAGGCTTATGGAATATAAATATGATGTAAAAATTAATACTTTAGAAAAGCCTATTAAAGAAGTAATTGAAATTAAATATGATATTGATGATGAAGCTGTTATAAGAAAAGATACCTTTAAAACATCAGAAAATCCATATGTTGCAACTATTACAGTTGAGCAGGAAAATGGAGATATAGTTAAAAATAGTGGAAACTTAACTCTTTATAATAGAGAGCCTAAGCTATTAATTACAATGACAGGAATGTTAATGAGGTTAGAAATAGGCGATGATGATAAAAATAAAATTAAATACAGAATGTTACTAAATGGCAAGCAGATATATCCATTAGATGGAGATTGGTCAAATTACTTTGATACCCCTTATTCTATAGCTAGAAAATTTAAAAGTAATGAAATCAGTGTAGGACGTAATAATGTCATTCAAGTATTTGTTAAAGATGAATATGAAAAGCAAAGTTCACTTACTTACAATTTTATTGGAGAGTATAGTGGACTATTATTTTGTGATGAATTAGGTGGATATTATTCTGATGACTTAGGAAATATTGTTAAGAGGTTAAACTTTGGAAATATATTAGCAGGAAAAACAAGTGAAGTAAAGACTGTTTATTTAAAAAATGCTTGTGGATATAATATAAAAGATGTTGTTATTAAAGTAACAGAAAATTTAATACCTAGTGGTTCAGATATATTAATTGATAGTGAAAAAGATAATTTTATAGGTTCTCATGAAATTAAAATTGACAAATTACCTAATGAAGAAGTAATTCCTTTTTATATTAGAGTAAAAACTGATATAGAGCAAGAGCAGGGTGGAAGATTTGAGATTACTGTAAATTCCACTTCAAGTAAAATTTAGAAGGGAAGTGGGGTTGTGAGTAATCAATGCAATGATGAAACAGCTAAAATAAAAACTAGGCAAACAATGCAGGATTTTAATAAAATGGAAGGTAGCTATAATCTTGCATGGTTTAATTATGGGGTAAGTGGTAAGAGTAATATATGGTCTGCTACCACTTTTTTAGACGGGTTTACCGGTAAAGTGGAAATAGGAACTTTAATAAGTGATGGAGTTAAAGGTAAGTTGTTTATTAAAGGCTATCCATCAAATAAAATGGAAGGTTCATTTGGAATACAGGCTTACCCTAGAGAAAGTTTTAAATTTTCACCAGTTGAAGATACTTTTGTTAGTGAAAAGCAAAAGTCACTATCCTTTGGTGAATATCCTTATATAAGAGTAGGAAGAGATAAAGAAGGATTTAGATATAGAAGTTTTATTAAATTTGATATATCCAAAATGCCATTAAATTGTCATATTACAAGAGCTAGCTTAACCTTGTACTCACAGGATAAAAAGGCTTTTGAAGGGTTAGAAATTAATAGTGCAGATAGAAATTGGATAGAAAACAGTATTACATGGAATGGACATCCGCAAAGAAAGAAATTAATAAGTATAGAGCAAGTCGAAGAGGGACTATTTAAATATACTTTTGATGTTAAGTCCATAGCAAAAGATTGGTATTATAATATTGAACGCAACTATGGATTTTTACTGAAGGCTTTTGATGAAGAACAGGTGCAATTTAAAAGCTTTTTATCAAAAGAATACTATAATAGATTGTATGCTCCAGAGCTAGAAATAGAAGTATTTGACCCTGATACATTTATACTGCCAGCAGATAGAATAGATGGTAAAGTAAGCATTGAATCTATACAAAAAGCTTATAAAGGTATTGAGGGTAAAGCATATATTGATAAAGATGAAATGTATAGCAAAATCCGTGCAAAAGCTAGAATATATCCAGATATGATTGAGGGTATTGTTAAAATTAGTAAAGCTAATGACTCCTTAAGAGCTAAATCTGTTATAAGGAACTTTGATGAGAAATTGCAAGGAAAAGTAGAAATAATACATGATATAATTGATGAGCAATTAAGAGGTAAGGCAATTATTAGTCAAACTGCTATTAAAGGTAGGGTAAGAATAGCTTATACTAGACGTATTAAAGGCAAAGCAAATATACAAACTTTTAATGATAGTTTGCAAGGTATATCTAATATTATAGGTGGTTGGAAATATAGAATAAATGGTAAAGCAAGTATACGAAATATCGATGATATTTATGGAAAAGTAAAAATTACAAGTTTAGATAAAGATGATAACTTAAAAGGTACTGCTAGTATTATTAAATTTAATGATACACTTAGGGGTATAGTTAAAGTTAGATATGCCAATGAAAAATTAGGAGGTAAAGCATTTGTAGCTAAATCCAGCAAAATAGATGGAAAAGTAAGAGTAAAAGTAAGAAAAGAAATATTCAATGGTAAAGCATTAATTAGATATACTAATGAAAAATTGCATGGTGGGGCTAACATAATAGCATTTAAAACGATAGATGGTAAAGCTATTATTCAAATTAAGAAACAGTTATTTAAAGGTAAGGCGCATATTGCAAAACAAAGAAATATATTTGAAGGTAAGGCGATTATAAGCCAAATTCAAATTGGTGGAAAAGCTTTAATACTAGTAAAAGATGATAACTTAAGAGGTAAGGCAATTATACCAATCCAAAAGGATTTGAAAGGTAAAGCTACTATTAGAGAGTTTAGTTATATAAAAGGTAAAGCTTCCATAACTTCATTAGAGTTTAGCGAAATTTATGGTGCTGCTATTATTAAAAATGAGAATTTAGATGAAAATACTGCTTATGGATTTATAATGTAAAAGTAATGTTATATATTAATGGATTATATAAACAAAGCTAAAAGATTTAGAAAAATCTTTTGGCTTTGTTTTATTTTGAAAGCGAGGCGTTGAGATGGAGGCAGAAATAATAAAAGTAGCAATTAGTCAAGGACTAGGGTATACAATGTTTGTATTTCTTTTAATTTATGTGCTTAAGACTACACAGGAGAGAGAAAATAGACTAAATCAAGCTATAGAGAAGAATCAAGCTATAATACAAAACTTAGCAGAGAATAATAAAAAATTTGAAAAAGTAGAAAAAGATGTAGAAGAAATAAAGATTATATTGAAAAAGTAGAGGTGTTTTTTATGGAATTTAAAGATTTTATAGTAGAGCAGGCATTAATATTAATACCAGTTTTATATATTATAGGGATATTTTTAAAACAATCTAATGCTGTAAAAGATGAAATAATACCTCTAGTGTTATTATCTTTAGGGATTTTATCCTCTAATTTGCTTTTAGGTTTTGGCATACAGTCAATTATACAAGGAGTTTTGGTAACAGGAACTACTGTATTAACTAACCAAGTAGTTAAACAAGCTGATAAAACAGGCGGAGGGAGATTAAGTAAATGAGAATAGGCAATAGATATGGTCATACAAAAGCTTCACCTGGCGCGAGGGGAATTATTGATGAGTTAACAGAAGGAAAAAAAATTATTAAGGAATTGAACTCTTTGTTAAGTGTTCAGCACAATTTAACTGACTGTCAACCACCAGAGGATAGTTTTTATCCACAGGAGTTAAACTATGGTATTAACAAAGCCAACTCAAGTAATTTAGATATATATTTTTCTATCCATTTTAACAATGCATATGAAAGATATGATGGAGCGCTAGGCAGTGAAATTTGGGTATATGATAGAAATTCAAAATTAGCTATTGAAAAGGCTACTACAATATTGAAAAATCTAGAAAACCTAGGTTTTAAGAATCGTGGTATTAAATATTTAGTTGACAGTGGTAGATCACTAGGAGAGCTAGAAAATACTAGTTGTGAAGCTATGATAATTGAGGTATGCTTTGTTGAAGCTACAAAGGATGTAGAGATATATAAAAGAGCAGGGGTTAAAAATGTAGCTAAAGCAATAGCAGATGGATTTGAAAATAAAGTTAATAAGAATCTTAAATATGGAACTGTAACAGCAGATATCCTAAATGTAAGAAATGGTAGAAGCATAAACCATGATATAATTGGGGAACTAAAATATGGAGATAAGGTTAGACTATGCTATTTATTAAACGGTTGGTGGAGCATAGATTATGGAAAAGGTGTTGGATATATAAGTGGAGATTTTATTAAATTATTATAATGTATAAGAAGCATATAGTTGCATAACTACAGGAGTATAATATTAGAACTCAAAATAGAGATTCATACAAAATAGCTTAATTTCTTGAAAATTAAGGATTAATAGTTAAGAATAGAGAATTTAGGATAAAATTCATTTTAATGAATTTCTTTAAATAAAATATACTCTAGAAAACTCCAAAGGTTTTGGCGTGGAGTTTTAACCATAATTCTTCATTTTTCATTCTTAATTTTTAATTCATGGATAAGAATTTTTTTATTGGAAATAAAAATATTTTACTAAGTTACTCCCTAAATTTATAAAAGTACATTCTAAATATATATAAAGTCCTTATATTATTTAGAATGTGTTAAAATTATAATATAATAAAGATAATCTATTTAGATTATTAAAATTACATAAATTTTCAGAATAAACTGTCAACATTGAAGCGAAAAATAAATCTTTTATATTTTTAAACAGTGAGGTATATGATTTTATATTTTTATTTTGTAGAAAGTATATGAGTAAATATATTATGAAGTTGGAGTGATAGAAATTGAGTACAAGTAAAGATGAAAGAAAAGAAAGATTAAAAAAAGTACGATCAGCAATTGCAATTAATTCGCTAGATGGAGTTGAGCCTTCAGAGGAATGTAAAGTGATGCTAGAAGACTATATAAAGGGCAAAACTGAGATTGAAGATAATATCAAGAAACTAATTCAAAAGTATAAAGTACCTGAAAGCGAATAGAGGTGATACTATGGCAGATTCATATTTGTATAAAGGTACAAACGTACTTATTAATAAGTTAAACATAAGAGATTTAGAAACATTGAATCAAGCAGAGGCAGATTTTACAGTACAGAGATTAGTTACTGTTGATGATGAGGTAGATATCAAGGAATTTGACTTTGAACATATGAAAAAAATCCATAAGCATATTTTTCAAGATTTATATCATTGGGCAGGGGAAATACGAACTATAAATATGAGAAAAGCAGAATTTGTTTTAGATGGGATGTCAGTAGAGTATTCAGATTTTACTTTAATTAAAACTGATATAGAGAAAGCAATAAATAAATTAAATCGTATCAATTGGGGTGAAATGCCATTAGATCAAAAAGCAAAAGAATTTACAGAAATAATAGCTGAAATTTGGAAAGTTCATCCTTTTAGAGAAGGCAACACAAGAACAACAATGAAATTTGCTTGTCAGTATGCAGAACATCATGGCTTTCCAATGAAAGAGACATTATTTGAAAAAAATAGTAAGTATTTAAGAGACTCTTTAGTATTAGCTTCAATAGGACAGTATTCAGAAAATGATTATTTAGAGAAAATAGTAAAAAGATCTATGGAAATAGGAGCGAAAGAGAGTAAAAGAACTCTAGAATATGATTATGATAGATAAATAATTAATCTTGATTCTTTAAAATAATATATAACGAATTTTTAGTATATTTTTAATATTAAAAATATAATTTGGTTTCTTAATGCCATTTTATAAAAACTCAGTTATAATTAAATTTATACTAGTATGAATTTAATTTTGTGGCTATCCATTTTGGATAGCCCAAAATTATTTTAGTAAGAACCTAGTTTCTACCTTCATATATAGTAAAAAATCATTTTTCTTTCATTTCAGCTACTACTTCTTTAGCAGTAGGAACATCATCCGTAACTATTCCATCTACACCTAGTAGATAAAAGCCTTCCATAGAACTCTTACTATTTACAGTCCACACATATATAGGTTTATTTAGTAATCTAGAAGCATGTATAATTTTATCTGTTACTAAGGATTCTTCTATTGTTAAAAAGTCAACTTCGATAAATTCAACTTTAGGAAGTCCAGCATATATTATATATCCTACTTTAAGCTTAGGTTCAGCTTTTTTTATTTCTTTTAAAATAGGAAAATCTGTAGATTGAACTACACATTGGTCTATGAAATCATTATCTTTAATAATTCCTATAAATTTATTAACAAAGTCTTCTTCTTCTCCATGTAACTTTACTTCTATATTTAGCTTTATTTTTCCCTTAGAAAATTTAATAATTTCATCCAAGGTGCTAATTTTACCTGTAAAATCACCTTGCTTTAATGTTATTTCTCTTATTTCATCTAAGGTAAGTTCGTAGATATTAGCATTAACTTTCCCAAGCCTTTTTAAATTAAAATCATGTATTACTACAAGTTCATTATCTTTAGTTTGAATCACATCTATTTCAGCATAATCAGCTTTTTCATTTATAGCTCCTTCTATTGCTTCTAGAGTATTTTCCACACCATGTAAAGAACTTCCTCTATGTGCCATAATTACTAAATCTGTATAGCCACCTTCAAAAGGATCTATAACTATAGGTAGAACAAAAGAAATAATTACAAATGGCAATAAAAGAAAAACAACAAAGGATTTTTTATATTTAACTAAAAAGCTTTTTGTATTGTCATCAGCAGTTTTTATATTCTTCTTTTCAATATTGATTTTATTTTTATCACATCTATCTAAATACAATTTAGTTATAAGATTTATATAGAAAGGAGTAATTATTGATGTAGAAATATAAAAAGCAATAACCACTAATGCAAAGAAAATGGACGTTATCACGGAAGAAATAATACTTTCTTCTGCAATTATATTACTTAGTAAAAGGTAAATTAATATTAATACAAAGGCTAATAGAGATATTAATAAAAGCATAAATAATACATATATAAATATACTTACTAACACTCTTAGCGCAATTTTAAAGTAACTCCCTTTAACCATTTTACTGCTTTTTTTAGCAGCAGCTCTAAAATTGTTATTTCCTTCAAGTACTATAATATGAAGAGAATAAATCCATCTAATATTTAAATATATAATAATAGCAAAAGTTATTGTATAAGATATTATCCCAGTTGTAGTTTTAAATAACTCTCCTGATATAAAATTAGGTATTTCTATAGAAGGTAAAAGAGTAGAACCTATGCCTATATTTAATAATGGAACTAAAAGAAGAAGGTATGTTGCTATTCCTAAAATTCCATATTTAAATATAGAAGGTAAATATCCAAGAGATTTTATAAAAGCATCCCCTATGAGAACCCTTTTTCCTTTATTACTATAATAAGAAATTATAATTAGTATAGAAAATTCTAAGAAAATAAGAATTATAGCTATAGGAAGTAGTATTAAAACACTTAAAAAGCCATATCTACTAAAACCAAATCTTAAAAGTTCATTATTAGTGATTGCTTTAAAACCTGCAATAGATAATAGTCCATTAAATATCATAGAAATCATAGGAATAAATACTATCATAGCTAAAAGCTTATATATCGTTTCAAAATAAGATTTTCCCAATAGGTAAACATCAATCTATTGTAAGAATGTAAAAATAATTTAAATGCAGAAGTTTCTCTTATGTTTTTTTGATTTTTCATCTGATACCCCACTATATAAATATTTTAATTCATATTTCATAATTTATAATTATAGTTGAAATTAATTCAAAACTTCTCCGTTATAGGAGAAGCCTCCACAATTGTGAAGTGTGAATTATTAAAAGAATATCTTTAATTATAACATTAAAAATGTAAATTATTTTAAGATATTCATCAACTTTAAAGCTAGCATCATCATATTATAATTATAAACATATAATAATTATAAAATTAGCATTTTGTAAATAATAATCCTCTTATTTGTAAAAATTAATATATAGGAGGGAATATTATGATAAATATAAATAAATCTCTATGGTTAGACACTACAAAAACCACGAATTATGAAAAACTAAATGGTAACTTTGAAATTGATATTGCAATAATAGGTGGTGGACTTGCAGGGATTAGCACTGCTTATATGCTAAAGAAAAGTGGATTTAATGTTGCCGTATTTGAAGGAAATAGAATTGGTGAAAATACTACAGGAAATACTACTGCAAAAATAACTTCTCAGCATGATTTAATTTATGATAAACTCATTAACGATTTTGGAAAAGAAAAAGCTAGACAATATGCAGATGCAAACCAATCAGCAATTAAAAAGATAAAGGAGATTATTGAAGAAAATAATATTGATTGTGATTTTGAAGAAAAAATAGCTTGTGTTTACACAGAATCTGAGAAATACATAGATAAAATAGAAAGGGAAGTAAAGGCTGCTGAAAGTTTAGGAATATCTGCTGAGTTTGCTAAGAAAGTAGCTCTTCCTTTTGATATAAAGGCAGGAGTGGTTTTTCATAATCAAGCACAGTTTCACCCTAGAAAATATCTTTTAGCTTTAGCAGAAAAGGTAAATGGTGATGGATCGTACATATTTGAGCATACTAGAATTTTAGATGTGGATAAAGAGGATAAAAAACTAATTCTTTCAACTAAAGATGAAAAGATAACTGCAAATAAGGTTATAGTTGCAACTCATTTCCCTATTTTAAATAGTCATGGTCTTTATTTTGTAAGAATGCATGGAGAGCGTTCCTATGTATTAGGATTAGATACTAAAAACATAAATGTAGATGGAATGTATATAAGTGCAGAGAAGCCTAAAAGATCTTTTAGAACACAAAAACTAGGTGACAGAGATGTATTGTTATTAGGTGGAGAATCTCATAGAACTGGAGAGTTTTACAATACTGAGAAATGCTATGAGGCATTAAAGAAATACGGAGAAAAACTTTATGAAAGTATGGAGATTATATATAAATGGTCAACACAGGATATGACACCATTAGATGGAGTACCTTATATAGGCCAATACTCTGCTAATACAGAAAATTTATATGTTGCTACAGGATTTCAAAAGTGGGGAATGACTAGCTCAACTGTTGCAGCAATGATTATTACTGATTTAATAAGTACTGGTAAAAGCCCTTGGATAGATGTTTATACTCCTTCAAGATTTAATGTAGCATCATCAATTAAGGAACTGGGAGGGAATGCTTCCAAGTTCACACAAAGATATACTAAAGGAAAATTAGATTATCCTGAAAAATCTATTAAGAATGTAGGTAAAGGTGAAGGTAAGGTAGTTGAATATGAGGGAAGAAAAATAGGTGTATATAGAGATGAGCAAGGTAATTATTATGGTGTTGAGATAATATGTACTCATATGCAATGTGAGCTTCAATGGAATAATAGTGAAAAAAGCTGGGATTGTCCTTGCCACGCTTCAAGATTTACTATAAAAGGTGAAATAATAGAAGGACCAACAGTAAAACCTTTAAGGGTGGTAGACATAGATAAAGAGAAAATTAAAAATAATGGTTAATAGCATAAATATATAAGTAAAAATTAACAGTGCTATTGAGAAAAATTGCATAAATTCACAATAATTTATGCAATTTTTTAAAAATATGAGGAAAAACCTTTTCATTTACTTTATTTTATGTAACAATTATATTATAATAAATAGTAAGAAGGTATTAAGATGGGAAAGTTGTTTTATGAAGCTTTAGAGGATGTACCTGTAGTATCTGCTGTTAAGGATATGGAAGGACTTGAAAAAGCATTAGAAGCGGATTCGAAGGTTGTGTTTATTCTATTTGGTGATATATGCAACATTAGAAACATAGTTAAGAAAGTTAAAGATAGTGATAAAATAGCCATTGTTCACATTGATCTAATTGACGGACTTTCAAATCGAGATATTATAATAAATTTTCTAAAAGAAAATACAGAAGCTGATGGAATTATAAGCACTAAAGCTAGTATGATAAAAAATGCTAAGGAACAAGGGCTTATAACAGTACAGCGATGTTTTATACTAGATTCATTGTCCCTTGAGGGAAGTAAAAAACATATGAATTCTGGATATGCGGATGCTATTGAAATTTTACCTGGTGTTATGCCAAAGATTATAAAAAGAATAGTTAGTTTTTCTAATCTACCAGTTATTGCTGGAGGATTAATTGAAGATAAAGAGGATATAATGATGGCACTTCAAGCAGGAGCCACGGCAGTATCTTCAACAAAAAATGAAATATGGTTTATGTAGTAAGAGATTAAGAGATAAACTACAAAAACAAAACGCCTTTTTAGGTGTGTTGTTTTTGTAGTTTTTTGTTTTCTATTTATTGAATAATTGGTGAAAAATAAAAGGATTATTTTGTGACATAATTGTCCATTGTCAATTCTCAATTATTTCAGGTTGCAAATTAAAATACATAAGACCGCAGTTATATTTATCTATACATTAACTTTGTAAATTTAACATATATGATGGGGGAGTATCACATGGAAAAGTATATTGTAGCACTAGACCAAGGGACGACTAGTTCAAGAGCAATAATTTTTGATAAGGAGCAAAATATTCTCGAAATTGCTCAAAAGGAAATTACACCTATGTATCCTCAAAAAGGATGGGTGGAGCAAGATCCTATGGAGATTTATGCATCTCAATATGGAGTTTTAACAGAGGTTTTAGCAAAGACAGGATTACTAGCAGAGAATATAGCCGCTATAGGAATTACAAATCAAAGAGAAACTACAATTTTATGGGATAAAGAGACAGGAAGACCGGTTTATAATGCTATAGGTTGGCAATGCAGAAGAACAGCAGAAATATGTGACAAACTAAAAGCAGATGGCTGGGAATCATATATTAGAGAAAATACAGGCCTTGTTGTAGATGCATATTTTTCTGCCACAAAAATTAAATGGATTCTAGATAATGTTGAAGGAGTTAGAGAAAAAGCTGAAAAAGGAGAAATATTATTTGGAACAGTAGATACTTGGCTTGTTTGGAAACTAACTAATGGAAAAGTTCATGTAACAGATTATACTAATGCATCAAGAACAATGCTTTTTAACATTAGAACATTAAAATGGGATGAAAAAATATTAAAAGCTTTAAATATACCTGAAAGTATGCTTCCAGAGGTTAAAAATAGTAGTGAAATTTATGGAAGAACTAACCTTGGTGGAAAAGGTGGTACAAGAGTACCTATAGCAGGTATAGCAGGAGACCAGCAAGCAGCACTATTTGGTCAAGCTTGCTTTGAAAAGGGATCTGCAAAAAATACATATGGCACAGGATGTTTCTTACTAATGAACACTGGTGACGAAATAATACAAAGTAAAAATGGACTTATAACAACAATTGCAATTGGAATTGACAATAAAGTCCATTATGCTCTTGAAGGAAGTGTGTTTGTTGGAGGTGCAGTTATTCAGTGGCTTAGAGACGAGCTTAGAATAGTAAATGAATCAAATGATACAGAGTACTTCGCTCAAAAGGTTAAAGACAATGGCGGAGTTTACATAGTTCCTGCATTTACTGGACTTGGAGCACCTTATTGGGATATGTATGCTAGAGGGGCTATTTTTGGATTAACAAGGGGAGCAAATAGAAACCACATAATAAGAGCTGCTCTTGAATCTATAGCTTATCAAACTAAGGACGTAATTGATGCAATGATAGAGGATACAGGGCTTGAACTTGAAGATCTAAAGGTTGATGGAGGAGCAAGTTCAAATGGATTTTTACTTCAATTCCAATCAGATATTTTGGGGAAAATCGTAAGAAGACCACTTATAAGAGAAACTACTGCTTTAGGTGCAGCTTATTTAGCAGGGCTTGCTGTAGGCTTTTGGAAAGATAAAGAAGAAATTATGGATAAATGGAATATAGATAACGAATACACACCAAATCTTGATGATGAAACAAGACAAAAGCTTTACAAAAGCTGGAGAAAGGCAGTTATAAGAGCACAAGAATGGGAAGAACATGATGCTTAGAAATTAAGAATTAAGGATGAAGAATTTAAAATTATGGTTAATTTTTAACCTATATTGAAGATTCAAAAACAAATGTTATTTAAAGATGAAAAATTAGGTTAAATATTATTTTGAGAAAATTAGTTTATAAAATATAGTTATTAATTTCTCAGTTATGCTGAGAAATGTC
This sequence comes from Clostridium sp. Marseille-QA1073, assembly GCF_054863625.1. Lineage (NCBI taxonomy): Bacteria > Bacillati > Bacillota > Clostridia > Eubacteriales > Clostridiaceae > Clostridium > Clostridium sp. Marseille-QA1073. Next base: position 82,921 of record NZ_JBSVQM010000016.1, read on the forward strand.
CACAATTGTCCATTGTTAATCCTCAATTGTCAATTGAAATAACGCTTTGGGAGGAATTGTTTATGTATGATGTAGTAGTAATAGGAGCGGGAATAATAGGAGCTTCTGTAGCAAGAGAACTTGCAAAGTATGACTTAAATGTAAAGGTATTAGAAAAAGAAAATGATGTTGCAAATGGGACAACGAAAGCAAATAGCGCTATTGTTCATGCAGGTTATGACCCTAAAAATGGGACTATGATGGCTAAAGTTAATGTTAAGGGAAATGAAATGTTTGAAGGGATTTGTAATGAACTAGATATTCCTTTTGAAAGAATAGGTTCACTAGTATTAGCTTTTAATGATGAGGATTTAAAAACAATAAATGCACTTTATGAGAATGGTATAAAAAATGGAGTGCCAAATCTTCAAATATTAACTAAGGAAGAAACTTTGAAATTGGAACCGAATATAAGTGCAGAAATAGCAGGGGCATTACATGCACCTACAGGAGGAATAGTAGGACCATGGGAATATACAATTGCACTTATGGAAAATGCAGTTGTTAATGGGGTAAGACTTCAACTAAATGCCGAGGTTACTTCAATAGAAAAATTAGAAGATGGATATAAAATAATTATTAATGATTCAGATATGCCAATTTATACAAAATGTATAGTGAATGCTGCAGGGATTTATGCAGATAAAGTTCACAATATGGTAGCTAAGCCTGCCTACACTATTAGCCCTAGAAAAGGACAATATTTTGTAATGGATAAAACACAGGGAGAATTAGTAAAGAAAACAATTTTCCAATGTCCAAATGAACATGGTAAGGGAGTACTTGTTACACCTACAGTTCATGGAAATCTTCTTGTAGGACCAGACTCAGAAAGCATAATAAGTAGAGAAGACTTTTCAACCACAAGTGAACAATTAGACTTCGTTAAAGGAAAGGCTACACTATCAGTTAAAAATATTACTTTTAGAGATAGTATAAGAAATTTTGCTGGGCTTAGAGCTTATTCTGAAAGAACTGATTTTATTATTGAAGAAGCAGAGGATGCAAAAGGATTTATAGATTTAGCAGGTATGAAATCTCCAGCATTATCCTCAGCACCAGCAATAGCTTTAGAAGCTATTAAACTTCTAAAAGATGGCGGCTTAGAATTTAAGGAAAATAAAAATTTTATAAAAGAACGTAAGCAAATAGTATTTATGGAGCTTTCAGCAGAGAGAAAGGCTGAAATAATCAAGGAAAATCCGAGCTATGGAAGAATCATCTGTAGATGTGAAAACATAACAGAAGGAGAAATAATAGACAGTATAAGAAGACCGGTAGGGGCAACTACTCTAGATGGAGTTAAAAAGAGATGCAGACCAGGAATGGGAAGATGTCAAGGTGGTTTCTGTGGCCCAAGAGTTCAAGAAATTTTATCAAAGGAACTTGGAAAAAATCTTGAGGAAATACTTCTAGATAAAAATAATTCTTATATTTTAACAGGTGAAACTAAAAAGAAATAGCAGGAGGCGTAAAAATGAATTACGATTTAGTAGTTATTGGTGGAGGTCCAGCAGGGCTTGCAGCAGCATTAGAAGCACATAATAATGGAGTAGAAAATATATTAATCATTGAAAGAGATAAGGAACTTGGAGGAATATTAGAGCAATGTATTCACAATGGTTTTGGGCTTCATACTTTTAAAGAAGAACTTACAGGACCTGAATATGCTCAAAGGTTTATAGACTTATTAGATAAAACTACTATTGATGTTAAGTTAGATACAATGGTTTTAGATGTAAGATCAAACAAAGAAATTCATGCTATAAATTCAGAAGATGGATATATGATAATTAACACTAAGGCTATAATTTTAGCAATGGGATGTAGAGAGAGAACAAGAGGGGCTATAGCAATTCCAGGAGATAGACCTGCAGGAGTATTTACAGCAGGAGCAGCTCAAAGATACGTTAATATGGAAGGTTATATGGTAGGAAAAGATGTTGTTATATTAGGTTCTGGAGATATAGGGCTTATAATGGCAAGAAGGATGACACTTGAAGGAGCTAAGGTTCATGCTGTAGTTGAACTAATGCCTTATTCAAATGGATTAAATAGAAATATTGTTCAATGCTTAAATGATTATAATATTCCATTATATCTTTCACATACTGTAACCAATGTAAAGGGTGATGGTAGAGTTCAATCTGTTGTCATTTCAAAAGTTGACGAAAATAGAAGTCCTATAAAGGGATCAGAAATAGAATTTAAATGCGATACACTCTTACTATCAGTAGGATTAATACCAGAAAATGAAATATCTAAAAAAGCAGGCGTTGAAATAGATAGAAGAACTAGTGGCCCTGTAGTAAATGAAAGTATGGAAACTAGTGTTGAAGGTATTTTTGCTTGTGGAAATGTAGTTCATGTGCATGACTTAGTTGATTTTGTTACTTCTGAAAGCCAAAGAGCAGGACGTAATGCAGCAAAATATATAAAAGGGGAAATTAAAAATAGCGAAGACTATATTTATATTAAAAATGGTAATGCTATAAATTACACAGTACCACAAAAAGTAAGAGTAGAAAATCTTGATAAGGGAATAGATGTATTTATGAGAGTAAATAATGTCTATCAAGATGTTGTTATCAAGGTAAAAGCTGATAATAAAGATCTTTTAAGCTTTAAGAGAAAGCATATGGCACCAGGAGAAATGGAAAAAATAATGATTCCTAAGAGTATTCTCGAAAGTGTTAATAAAGATGAAATAATAATTTCTGTGGAGAAGGAGAGTTAATTATGACTAAAGAATTAATATGTATAGTATGCCCAAGAGGGTGTCATCTAGAAATAGATGTAGACAATGATTATAAAGTTAGTGGTAATTTATGTCCAAGAGGTGCAGAATACGCGGTTAAAGAATTAACTTCTCCAACAAGAGTAGTAACTTCAACTGTTAGAATAAAGGGAGGAATTCATAATAGACTTCCTGTAAAAACTAATGGTGCAATACCTAAAGATTTAAACTTTCAATGTATGAAACTTTTAGATGATATTGAAGTATTTTCACCAATTAAAGTTGGAGATGTAATAATTAAAAATGTACTAGGAACAGGGATAGATTTGATAGCAACAAGAAATATGTAGCTTAGGGGAGAAGAGTATGATTTATGATGTAGCAATTATAGGGGCAGGAATTGTAGGCACAGCAATTGCAAGAGAGCTTTCTAAATATGATCTTTCTATTGCACTAATAGAAAAAGATGTGGATGTTTCTATGGGTGCTACAAAGGCAAATAGTGCTATAGTTCATGGAGGATATGCAGAAAAACACAGTACTCTAAAAGGGCAGCTCTGTTACAAAGGCAGAATGATGTATGAAGAGCTTGATAAAGAATTGAATTTTGGATTTAGAAAAACAGGCTCATTAGTAATAAGCTTTGAAGAAGATATAAAACCACTAGTAGGTCTTATGGCAAATGGAATTATGAATGGATGCCATGATTTAAGCATTATAAATAAAGAAGAAATATTAAAAATTGAACCTAATATTAATCCTAATGTAAAATATGCTCTTTATTGTAAAGGAGCAGGAATATGTTCTCCTTATGAGATGGCAATTGCACTTGCTGAAAATGCTATAACAAACGGTGTGGAGTTATTCTTAAATAGTATGGTTTTATCCATAGAAAAAGAAGATAATATTTTTAATATAAAGACCAATAATGGAAATTTTTCTTCTCGATTTGTAATAAATGGAGCAGGCCTTTATAGTGATGAGATTTCTTCTATGGTAGGGGAGGATTATTTTAAAATTCTTCCTAGAAGTGGTGAGTATCTACTATTTGCTAGAGATACGGGAAAAGTTCTTAATACAGTAGTGTTTCAAATGCCTACCGCTTATGGCAAAGGTGTTTTGGCAACAAGCACTTATCATGGCAATTTATTAATAGGACCAGATGCTTCCGATGATTCAGAAAAAGATGATACTTCTACTCATATAGAGAGAATGAATAAAATATTGGAACTTGCTAAAGAAACTACAGATAAAATTGATATTAATAAATTTATTAGAAGTTTCACAGGGGTGAGAGCTAGAAGTAGTACGGATGATTTTATAATTGAAGAAACTTCTACAAAGGGATTTATAAATGTGGCAGGAATTCAATCACCAGGACTTACCTCATCACCTGCTATAGCCTTAATGGTTAAAGACATATTAGAAAATGCAGGATGTATTCTTAAGAAGAAAGATAATTTTATAGCTTATAGAAAACCTATAATTACTAAAAAAGATCTTGTGCCTTTTAAGGAAATAAAGGATAAGATAGATATAGATTCTTGCCCAGAAAAGATTATTTGTAGATGTGAGCAGGTAACAGAAGGAGAAATTGTAGATTCACTTCATAGGGGTATTAAAGTAACTACTATCGATGGAGTAAAAAGAAGAACTAGAGCATCCATGGGATGGTGCCAAGGAACCTTTTGCAGACCTAGAATAAAAGAAATAATTGAGAGAGAATATAATATTAAAATTGATGATAAAGAGGATATTGAATATAGTGGAGTAAATAGGGTAGGCAAATCAGAAGTATTAAAACAGTTAGGAATACAAGATAATACAGACAATAATTTATAAAATAGAAGCCGTGAGATGTCACGGCTTTTTTATTTATTAAGTTGTATATTAAAACAAATATTTAAAATATCTTTCTCTATTATCTAAAAAGTCTTTAGTAAGTTTAAAATGTTCAGTATCTTCATAGGCTATCTTCTTTATAAAATCACCATTAAAATCGTATATAATTGCATTTGGATAAGACATTATTATTGGTGAATGAGTAGCAATTATAAATTGAGATTTTGTTTCATTTACGGTATCATGAAGTATTTTCAAAAAAGCTATTTGTTTTTCAGGTGACAATGCAGCTTCGGGCTCATCTAAAAGATAAATTCCTTTTCTAGAGAATCTATTTGTTATTACACTTAAAAAAGATTCACCGTGGGATTGAGCATAAAGCTCTTTATTTCCATAAGCGGCATATACTTCATCTCTAGTTATATAAGGATCATCTGTCAAATCCTCAAGATATTCAGCATAATTAAATAAGGTTTCTGCTCTTAAAAAGAAGCCATTATTAATTTTAGGTAGCCATGATAAAGTCATAATAGAACTCAAAGATAAATCATCTAAAGTACTATTAAGTATGGAATTTTGGCTTCCACTTTTTGTTGAAAATCCAATTTTATGAGCAAGAGACTCTAATAATGTTGATTTCCCAGACCCATTTTCCCCTACTAAAAAAATAACATTATGTTCTGTATCTATAAAATCAGTATTCATTAACGATTTTATATTAAAAGGATAGATATTCTTATCTTTTACTTTATTCCAATGAAAGGTTATTCTTTTTAAGCAACTCAATTTTTACACCCCAATAAAATTTCATAATTAAATATTATTATAAGTGTTAAGATGAATTTAATAAAGGTATTCAAATTAATAATTAATTCTAAGATGAGATAATTAACTACAGTTCTTTAGAAGAGGCAAAAATTATAATTTTAGATGTGCTTTATTCTTCTAGTATTTCTATTTCTTTCAGTACATTATAAATTCTTTTATCACCTATTAATTTGTTAGTATTAGTATTATCATTGTTGATAATACTAATAGTGGTTTTAAAAAGTATTAAAAAACATGATTTTTAGGGAAGATGTGAATAATGATATTTTAATTATAAACTATTTTTTAACTGTAATAGCTAAAAAATAAGAAATTTATCAATATAAGTATTAAAGAAATAAAAATTAGAAATATCACTAAAGTAAAGACATAAATAAATATTGTTACATTTTTAAAATATTTGAATTAATTACAAGCAACAAAAACTTGTTAAAAATCTATTAAAAATATACTTTTTATCTATATTGACAGTAACAAAAAACAAGAGTATGATTATAATATAACATATGAATGATTGTTCATATGTTCAGATTAAAGGGGGTAGTAATATGGGTAAAAAGCAATTAATACTTGAAAATCTTGATTGTGCTAATTGCGCCTCAAAAATAGAGAACAAAGTAAAAGATAATAAGGACATAAAAGAAGTAACAGTAAATTTTATGACTAAAACTCTTACTTTTGAACCACATGATGAGGCTAATGTAAATAAAATAATAAATGAAATTAAAAATACAGTTAATAAGTTCGAACCAGACGTAGTTGTAAAAGAAAAAGCTAAGAAAAATAATATCAAAGCTAAAAAAGAATTTATATTAGAAAATTTAGATTGTGCAAACTGTGCATCTAAAATAGAAAATAAGATTAGAGAAATAAAAGGGATAGAAGAAGTAACAGTAAACTTTATGACTAAAACTTTACTCTTTAAACCTAAAGGCGAAGAAAACTTAAATGAAATTGAAGAAGAAATAAAAGCTATAGTTAAAAAATTGGAGCCAGATGTAATTGTAAAAGAAAAAGCAAAGAAAAGTAATATTAAAGCTAAAAAAGAGCTTATATTAGAAAACTTAGATTGTGCAAACTGTGCTTCTAAAATAGAAAATAAAGTTAGAGAGATAAAAGGCATAGAAGAAGTAACAGTAAATTTTATGACTAAAACTTTAGTTTTTAAACCTAAAGAAGGTGAAAACTTAAATAATATTAAAGAAGAAATAAAAGCTATAGTTAAAAAGTTAGAACCGGATGTTGTTGTTAAAGATAAGATAGGAAAAAAATCTATAGCAACTTTACAAACTAGGGGAACTAGCTGTTGTAGTGGTCACGATCACGACCATAGTCATGATCATAGTCATGAACATCATCATGAGGAAGCTGCACATCGTCATGATGAAGAAGAGGAAGAACATGGACATAGCCATGGGGATGGAAGCACTAAAAAAGCCATACTAAAGCTTGCATTAGGTGGTGTAATATTTGCTGCTGGAATGATTGGTAAATTTGATACAAATATAGAGCTTGCAATATTCTTAATTGCTTATCTTATAGTAGGAGGAGAAATTGTTCTTAGAGCATTAAAAAATATTACTCGTGGACAAATTTTTGATGAAAACTTTTTAATGACTATTGCAACTGTTGGTGCATTTGCTATTGGAGAATTCCCAGAAGGTGTAGCAGTTATGTTGTTTTATCAAGTAGGAGAATTATTCCAAGATATAGCTGTAAATAAATCTCGTAAATCTATAAGTTCATTAATGGATATTAGACCAGACTTTGCAAACTTAAAGACAGACGGAGAAATAGTCAAAGTATCACCAGAAGAAGTTTCAGTGGATGACATTATAATTATAAAACCAGGAGAAAAGGTTCCATTAGATGGAGTAGTCATTGAAGGAAAATCAATGTTAGATACATCAGCACTTACAGGAGAATCAATGCCACGTAATGTTGAAGAAGGAAATGATGTACTCAGTGGATTTATAAATCAAAATGGAGTAATTACTGTAAGAGTAACTAAAGAATTTGGAGAATCTACAGTTTCTAAGATATTAGATCTTGTACAAAACGCAAGTAACCGTAAAGCAAAAGCAGAGAACTTTATTACAAAGTTTGCAAAATATTATACTCCAGCAGTAGTAATTATAGCAGCTGCACTAGCTATACTACCTCCAATAATTATAAGCAATGCAACTTTTGGAGAGTGGGTATATAGAGCATTAGTATTTTTAGTTATTTCTTGTCCTTGTGCGCTTGTAATATCTATTCCTTTAGGATTTTTCGGTGGAATAGGAACAGCTTCAAAGCATGGCATTTTAATTAAAGGAAGTAACTATCTAGAAGCTCTTAACAACGTAGAGACAGTAGTATTTGACAAAACAGGAACACTTACTCAAGGTGTATTTAATGTTACTGAAATAAATTCATTAAATGGATTTAATAAAGATGAAGTTTTAAAATATGCTGCTTATGCAGAAAGCTACTCTAATCACCCTATTGCAGTTTCAATTGTTAAAGCATATAAAAATGAAATTAATAAAGATGATGTAAACAATTATGAAGAAATTGCAGGTCATGGAATAGTTGTAGAAGTTGAAGGAAAAAGAGTTGCAGCAGGTAACAATAAGCTCATGAATGCTGAAAAGGTAAAATTTGAAGAAACTGATTCAGTAGGAACAGTAGTATATGTGGCAATAGATAAAGTTTATGCAGGAAGCATAGTAATTGAAGATACATTAAAAGAAGATGCTATACAAGCTATTAGAGAGTTAAAGGATAATGAAGTTAAAAATACTGTTATGTTAACAGGAGATAATAAAAAAGTAGCAAATAAGGTGGCAAATCAACTAAAGGTTGATGAAGTTTATTCTGAATTACTACCACATGAAAAGGTAGAAAAACTTGAGAATATTGATAGTAAAAAATCATCAGGAAAGAATATTGCCTTCGTAGGTGATGGAATAAATGATGCCCCAGTTCTTGCAAGAGCAGACGTAGGTATTGCAATGGGCGGTTTAGGATCTGATGCAGCTATTGAAGCAGCAGATGTGGTTATCATGACAGATGAACCTTCTAAAATAGCTACTGCAATAAAAATATCAAAAAGAACTAGAAAAATAGTTATTCAAAACATTGTATTTGCCTTAGGAGTTAAAGCCTTGGTATTAATTTTAGGTGCCTTTGGAATAGCAACAATGTGGGAAGCAGTTTTTGCTGATGTAGGAGTGTCTGTACTTGCTATATTAAATGCTATGAGAATAATGAGATTTAAGGCATCTTCAAAAAAATAATATATCAGTATGTTAGCCTATTTTCCATCATAATACGTTGTTAGAACCTGCCCATAGCATCACTATGAACAGAATCTAACGCCTTGTCTAATAAAAAATATACTACATCTTTGGGCTATTATTTTCTTTCATATGCCTAAAAAGTAATAAAAGACGTGAGAAAACTCACGTCTTTTGTTTATCATAAAGTTGATATTAATGCACCTTTGATTAGTTATTTTTCTTTTTTATCTATTAGTATAGAAATCAATGTTTAGAGGAATTCTATATTATAATCAAAAATATAGGAGGATTCTTAAGATGATAGCAATAGTTAATAAAGATGAATGTATATCTTGTGGATTATGTCCAAGTGTGTGTCCAGAAGTCTTTGAATTTGAAGATGATGGAAAAGCAGGAGTTACAGTTGATGAAATACCAGAAGAAGTTTTAGACTCTGCTAAAGAAGCAGAAGAAGGTTGTCCAACTAATGCAATTTCAGTACTAGAATAATTTTAAATTTCTATTTAATTTCAAAAAATCATGACATCTAGTCATGATTTTTTATTCTATAGTAAATTATAAAAAGTTAAATTTGTGGATAACATTAAACAATTCTCAATTGTTGAATGTGAATTTTGCATTGAACCATCCCTGGGAAACAGCGGGAAGCCCTTTAGGGTTCCCCTGGGGTGCAGTATAGTTTGGAGCTAAAGCTAGTGAGTTTATACTAATATTATGGAGATAATCAATATATTCTAAATATTGTTCAATATCGCAGATATTGTGTCGTATCCCACTGCACCCCAGGGGCTTCACCAATGGAGAATTAAAAATTGACAATTCAAAATTAAGGATGAAATTATTTTTTAGCAAAATAATTTCTTTGAATATGTTTTTAACTAGCAATTATATTGCTAGTTATGTGGAGAACATTGTTCAACGTTACAGATAAATAATTGTAAATTTCTCAATGATAGCTGAGAAATATCCACAATTGTGAATTGTACATTGTGAATTAGAAAAAGGAGTCCGATGAACTCCTTTTTTACACTATAAATCCAAATATTATATAAAGAATAAAGCTTATTAAACCATTTAATAATGCGTAAGGCAACTGAGTCTTTACATGGTCTATATGATCACAAGCTGTTGCCATTGATGATACTATTGTTGTATCTGAAATTGGTGAACAATGATCTCCCATAACTCCACCAGAAATTACTGCACCTATGCAAAGATATAGATTAGCATTAAGCCCCGCATGCATGGATACGGCAATAGGTGTCATTATAGCAAAAGTACCAAAGCTTGTCCCTGTTGAGAATGCTATTATTGAAGAAAAGATAAATATTAAAGCAGGTACAAAACTAGGGTTAATTTTCCCAGATAATGTGCTTGCTATAAAATCGCCTGTTTTTAAGTCTCCAATTACATTACCAATAGCAAATGCAAATACAAGAATTGAAGCTACTTGTAACATTCCACTAGCACCTTTAAAGGTATAGTTCATAAATTCATTTAGATTCATTATGCCTTTAATTTTGTATAGTATTCCACAGAAAACTATAGTTGTAAATACAGCCCAAAATACTGCAGTTGAACCTGAACCATTTAATGTATTACCATTCCCAGTGATATAAAGACCTAAAGGAATCATGCCTATTAATACTATTAATGGAAGTATCATATTCCACATGTTAGGTTTAATACCATTTTTAGTTGAAATTTCTGTTACATCATCAGAGATAAGAGGAGTTGAACCTTCTCTTATAACTGAACCTGTAGTTTTTGCCCTAATTTCTGCACTTTTCATGGGACCAAAATCTTTATCAGTAAGTATATAAAAAGCTACAGAAAGTATAGTTATAACTGAATAAAAGTTAAATAATAAACTTTTACCTAATATTTGAACTGGATTTCCAGATATAACTCCAGCTGTTATCTGTGCAGAAATCACTCCTAATAAGGTGGCACCCCATGAATTAAAAGGGAGAATAGAACACATAGGTGCAGATGTAGAATCAACTATATAAGCTAATTTTTCTCTTGAAACATTATATTTATCGGTAACAGGTCTAGCTATAGCTCCTGAAACAAGACAGGTTATAGTAGATTCTATAAAAATTACTATTCCAACAATATATCCAAGCATCATTGATGCTTTTCTACTTTTTATAGTTTGTGTTTTTGTAGTTAAGTAATCGACAAAACCTTCAACTCCACCGGAAACCTGAATTAAAGTTATTATTGAACCTACAAATATACAAAATATAATTGTTTTAGTTGTCCAACCTTCAGAAAACAGATATTATTCTTTCTAAAGATGCATTTAGTGAAGGCAATAATGCTCCACCAGATAATATTAATTCACCAATATATATTCCAGCAAATAAAGAAATTATAACCTGCTTAGTTATAAGTGCTAGTATTATTGATATCAGTGATGGTAATAAAGTAAAAATACCATAACTCATTTTTATGCTCCTTTTTATTCCATATTGATTTAAAATATATTTTTAAATAATCAACAACATATTTATTATTTAATTTGGTTATTATATAAAAACAAAATTGAACAATATATTTTTAAAAGTGGTACATTTATAAGTATAATGGTAAAGTGATGATTTTTAAAGATAATAATTATTAATTAATATCCTTAATATAAAGAGACAATTTTAAAACAATTCTGAGAATAACTTTAAATAAATATAAATAATAATTTTATAAATTTTTATTTTTTAGAAGGGATTAAGGTTATGGAAAAAGAGATTTTCTTTTGTGAAAACAATGTAAGCAAGGGATTAGAAGAAATTATAGAAAAGTTAGAAGAAAAGTATAAAGACTTAGATGTTTACATTGAACCTTGTCAAGGGCAATGCAGCGTATGTTCAGAGAAATTTTTTGTTGTTATAGACTCAGAAGTTATTGAAGCAGAAACTCCTGAAGAATTGTATGAAACTATAATTGATATTCAAAATAATAACTAATTAGAGCATATTATATTTTTAATAACAGATAAATAAGACCATTTTTGTGATTAATTATAATAGAGAAAGTTTTTAAATAATGCAAACTTTTTTATATTATTTATAATTACATTTTTTAGTTGTTATAATATAATTAATGATGTATATTAGATTTTTAATAAATAAGGGGGACATTAAATGTTATCTATACCTAGATGGCTAGCAATTACTATAATAATTGTTGGTAGTAGTATTTTATTAATTAAAGCTATTAGTAAGTTTAGAATAAAAAGAAAAGAGTGCATGAATAAAAAAATTATTGAAGCTGCTGAGGAAGGAGACTTAGTAGCACAAGTTATATTAGCCGATATGTATTATCACGGTGATAAAATAGAAAAAAACTACGAAAAAGCATTAGAATTATATAAATTGGCATCGGAGCAAGGTGATGAATATGCACAAATGTCAGTAGCTTATATGTATTGTAACGGTGAAGGTACTGAAGTGGATTATGAAAAAGCTTTTCTGTGGTATAAAATTGTAGCAGAAAGAGAAAATGAACATGCACAATTAAATATAGGCTATATGTATCATAATGGAGAAGGTATAGAGATAAACGAAGAGGAAGCCTTAAATTGGTATAAAAAATCTGCTGAAAAGGGGAATGCCATTGCAAAATATAATATAGGTTCTATGTATTATAGTGGTCATGGCATGGAAATTGATTATAAAGAAGCTTTTAAATGGTATTTATCATCAGCAGAAGGAGGATATATCGCTGCTATACTTAGAGTTTCAGATATGTATTTTGAAGGACAGGGAGTAGAAAAAAATTGTGAAAAAGCCCTATATTGGTCATTAAAAGCTGCAGAAAAAGGAAATGTAGATGCAAAATACAATTTAGGATTTTCTTATTATAATGGTTTAGGAGCAGAAACAAATTATAGAGAGGCTTTTAAATGGTATAAGGAAGCAGCGAAAGATGGAGACGAAGAAGCTCAAATGGCTATTGGAAGTATGTATAGAGATGGTTGTTATGTGAGAAAAAACGTAAAGAAGGCATTAAAGTGGTATAAGATGGCTGGAAATCAAGGATGTTTAGAGGTACAAAAAGTAATTGCAGATTCTTACTTTTACGGTTCAGATGCGAAACAAAACTATAAAGAAGCTTTTAAATGGTATAAAAAAATGGCAGAACAAGAAGATGCTTATGGAGAGGTAAGCTTAGGAGATATGTATTATAATGGATTCGGAGTAAAGCAGGACTATAGTAAAGCATTAGAATATTTTATCAGAGCTGCAGAAAAAGAAAATCCAAGTGCACAGCATAATATGGGAGTAATGTATGAGAAAGGACAGGCAGTTTCTCAAAGCTATGAAAAAGCATTATATTATTACAAATTGTCTTCTGAAAATGGAAATGGTGAAGCAGCTTTTAATGTAGGAGTATATTATTGTAAAGGAACTGCAGTTCCTAAGGACTACAATGAAGCGAAAAAATGGTTTGAAAAAGCTGCAGAAAGTCATATTGGCGTTGCATATTTCAATCTAGCATATATGTATGAACATGGAGAGGGTGTAGATATAAATTTACAAAAGGCTAGAGAACTTTATGAAAAGGCAGCAAACTTAGGATATGGACATGCGTTGGAGGCTTTAAAAGAGTTACATAATTAACATCGAATTTTAAAATAACTGATTGATATTTTGCGTATCAATCAGTTTTATTTTTTTGCAAATTAGCTTTTGTAAAAAATATTGAAAAATAATAAATATAATTTAATAAAGATTAGAATATGTATAAATATTAAATAAAAAATTAACATATGATGAAAATTTTACATTAAATTCAAATTATTATAATTAATTCACAATTAGTTTAAAGAATGTAAACACTTTTTGTAGCATAATGTAGTAATATTTAGAATAAAAATTAATATTCTATATTATTAGCTAAATTTATAGAATATAAAGGGGAGGATGGATTATGTTAAAGAAAAGGATATTAGCAGCCCTTTTATCAATGGCAATGCTAGTTGGAACTGTGGGATGTTCTAAGCCTAGTACTGGTGAAAAAGATAATGAAAATGCCAGCAATCAAGAGCAAAAACAAGAGAATACAGAAGAGAAAAAGGATTTTAAAATTGGGGTTATAACCGGTACAGTTTCTCAAGGAGAAGAAGAGTACAGAGCAGCAGAAAAAGTAAAGGCTAAATATGGAGATATGATAGTACTACAAACATATCCAGATAATTTTACTAAAGAGCAGGAAACAACCATAGCTAATACATTAAGTTTGGCTGCTGATCCTGATGTAAAAGCTATAGTATTCGTTCAAGCAGTACCGGGAGCCAGCGCTGCAATTGATAAAGTTAGAGAAAATAGACCAGATATGTTATTTATAGCAGGGGTTCCAGGAGAAGATCCAGCTATGATATCATCAAAAGCTGATGTAGTATTGCAAATTGACGATGTGGGAATAGGAACAAAAATGGTTGAACAAGGTAAAAAAATGGGAGCAAAAACTTTTGTTCACTATTCTTTTCCAAGACATATGTCTTATGAAATGCTAGCTAAAAGAAGAGACAATATGAAAGCTGCATGTGAAAAAGAGGGGATAAAGTTTATTGATGCTACAGCACCAGATCCAACAGGTGATGCAGGAGTTCCAGGAGCTCAACAATTTATATTAGAAGATGTTCCAAGAAAAATTAAGGAGTTTGGAAAAGATACAGCATTTTTCTCAACTAACTGTGCAATGCAAGAACCTTTAATTAAATCTACACTTCAAGAAGGAGGTATATTCCCACAACAATGTTGCCCGTCTCCATATCATGCATATCCAGGTGCATTGGGAATAGAAATTCCAGAAGATAAAAAAGGTGATGTTAGTTATATAGTTGAACAAATAGGTACCAAAATTGGTGAAAAAGGTGGAAAGGATAAATTTTCAACTTGGCCAGTACCTGTAAACATGTTATTTGTTGAAGCTGGAGTAGAATATGCTAAAGCTGTATTAGAAGGAAAGACTGAAGGAAACAATGATCAAGGTCAAATAGAAGAAAGTTTAAAAGCTTTAACAGATAAATCTTTTGAACTTTATAAATATGAGGATGAAGCATCAGGAAAAGTTTATGATAATTATTATCTACTATTATCAGATTATATAAATTTCTAATAACAATCTATAATTCCAAAGGAGGGTTCTCCTTTGGAATTAATAAAATATATTATTTCAACAGTTAGGGGGGACGCTGGATGAATGAAAAATATGTTTTAAAAATGAAAAATATAGGTAAAGAATACTTCGGAAATAATGTATTAAAAGGGGTAAATCTAAAAATAAAACCAGGCGAAATACATGCTCTGCTTGGTGAAAATGGAGCAGGAAAATCTACCCTTATGAATATACTTTTTGGAATGCCAGTTATACATTCAACAGGAGGTTTTAAAGGAGAGGTTTATTTAAATGAAGAGAAGATAAATATTAAGTCTCCTAAAGACGCAATGGGACTAGGTATAGGAATGGTACATCAAGAGTTTATGCTTATACCAGGATTTACTATTACAGAAAATATAAAACTAAACAGAGAAATAACTAAAAGTAACATTATAAGCAAAATTTTTGGTAAAAGATTGAGAACTCTTGATATAGACACTATGAATGCACATGCTAATAAAGCTTTAAAAACTACAGGGATTGATATAGACGAAAGGACAGTTGTTGGAGGATTACCAGTGGGATATATGCAATTTGTTGAAATTGCACGGGAAATTGATAAGGAAAATGTAAAACTTATGGTATTTGATGAACCAACGGCGGTTTTAACTGAAAGTGAAGCAGAAACCTTGATGGAGTCCATGAAAAAAATAGCTGAAAGTGGTATAGCTATTATATTTATAACTCATAGGTTGGATGAAGTTATTAACACTGCAGATAATATCACAATACTTAGAGATGGTGAACTTGTTGCTAGCAGAGAAGTTTCTAAGACCAATGTGGTTGAACTTGCTGAACTTATGGTAGGTAGAAAACTAGATATATCATCTAAAGAATTTAAGGACCATGAAAATAATGAAACAATAATTTCTATAAAAAATCTTAAAGTAGAAATGCCTGGTGAGAGAGTAAAAGATGTAAATTTAGAGATTAAAAAAGGTGAAATTTTAGGTATAGGAGGTCTCGCTGGTCAAGGTAAGATTGGTATAGCAAATGGAATTATGGGTTTATATCCAAGCACTGGAAAAATTCAATATAAATCTGAAGAGCTTTCATTAAACGATGCAGAAAAAGCCTTAAAAAGTAAACTTGCATTTGTTTCTGAAGATAGAAGAGGAGTGGGATTATTATTAGATGATTCAATAGAAACTAATATAGTAGTAACTTCTATGCAAATCAATAATAATTACTTTCACAAAATAGGGCCTATGAAAATAATGAATAGCAGGGAAGTAAGAGAACATGCTCTTAAGATGATAAAAGATTTAGATATTAGATGTACAGGCCCTACTCAACCTACAAGAAGATTAAGTGGAGGAAATCAGCAAAAGGTTTGTATAGCTAGAGCACTTACTTTAAACCCTGAGGTTATATTTGTATCTGAACCTACTAGAGGAATAGATATAGGAGCTAAAAAATTGGTACTGGATTTATTGGTTAAGCTGAATAAAGAAGAAGGAATGACAGTAGTAATTACATCAAGTGAATTAAATGAATTAAGATCTATATGCGATAGAATTGCTATAGTAACGGAAGGTAAAATATCTGGGATATTAAAACCAAATGCCTCTGATGCAGAGTTTGGATTATTAATGTCAGGTCTAAATTCTAATTTAAAAGAGGGGGAAAAATAAATGAAGGAAAAGCTTAAAAATATTGTAGATAAGTTTGGGCTCCCTAGAATTATAATAACTGCCTTTTTTATACTTCTTTGTATACTTGCAGTAGTACTTAAATTACCGATAAGTATGTTGATATCTGATATGCTTGTAAGATTTGGTATGAATGGAGTTCTAGTTTTAGCTATGGTACCGGGAATATTATGTGGTATAGGTCTTAACTTCGGATTGCCTGTGGGGATATTAGCAGGAATATTAGGAGGACTTATAAGTATAGAGCTTAATCTTAGAGGCGGGATAGCATTTTTTGTAGCAATAGCAATAGCCATACCTATTGCCGCATTAGTTGGATATGCCTATGGATTACTTCTTAATAAGGTTAAAGGTTCAGAAATGATGATAGGAACTTACGCAGGATTTTCAGCAGTTTCTCTTATGTGTATAGGATGGTTATTATTGCCTTTCAAGAGTTCTGAGATAAGATGGCCAATAGGGCAAGGACTAAGAACTACTATAACATTAGATGGCAGATATAGTAAGGTATTAGATGAATTTCTAGCATTTAATATAGGAAAGATTAGAATACCTACAGGACTTATACTGATGTTTTTAGTATGCTGCTTGTTAGTTTGGATATTCTTAAAAAGTAAAACAGGAATTATGATGGCAGCAGGAGGAAGTAATAATAAGTTTGCACGAGCGTCGGCAATAAATGTGGATAGAACTAGAATTATAGGAACTGTATTATCAACAATACTAGGAGCAGTGGGAATACTTATGTATGCTCAAAGCTATGGATTTTACCAGCTTTATCAAGCACCTATGATGATGGGATTTGCAGCAGTTGCAGCAGTTTTAATAGGTGGAGCATCTACAACCAGTGCAAAGATATCTCATGTTATAATAGGAACATTTTTATTTCAAGGATTATTAACCTTAGGTCTTCCTGTTGTAAATCAAATGGTTTCAGAAGGAAATCTATCAGAGGTCGTAAGAATAATTATAAGTAATGGAATAATCCTTTATGCATTAACAAAGGCAAGAGGGGGTGGCTCTGGTGAGTAATAACAATAACAGTTTTATTGATAAAGTAAAAGGTGGAATTTTTAATAATATGGTGACAATACTATTTGTGGTGTTATGTATTATAGGAATAAAATTATCAGGCCAGTCAATTTCCTTTGTGCTAACAGAACTTGTAATAAGAATAGCTAGAAATTCATTTTTAGTATTGTCATTAATAATACCCGTAATGGCTGGTATGGGGTTAAACTTTGGTATAGTAATTGGTGCTATGGCAGCACAAATTGCTATAATTGCAGTTACTCATTGGGAAATATCTGGACTGGGAGGCTTTATGCTTTGTGTACTTTTAAGTACTCCACTTGCAATCATATTTGGATATTTAACAGGGGTTTTATTAAATAAAACAAAAGGTCAAGAGATGATCACAAGTATGATATTGGGATATTTTGCTAATGGACTTTACCAACTTCTATTTCTATTTTTAGTAGGAACTTTAATACCTATGAAAAACGCTAAGCTTATGATTCCTGGTGGAGTGGGTATTAAAAATACAGTAGATTTAAATGGTGGAATAAAATATGCCTTAGATGATATATGGAAAAAGAATGGATTAGATGTGCTTTACTATGGGGTAATAATAGCCATTGTTATGATATTATTATGGTCTATTTTTAAATATGTTAAATATAAGAATAGAACAACAAGTTTTTATAAAAGAGAGATTATATTAATTGTAGTATGTGCTCTTTTATATGCTTCATTGTATATACCTTATATAACAAAAACTTTATCTGTAGTATCTGTGCCTATAGTAACTATGATAATAATTTTAGTATTATGTCTATTTAATGTATTAATTTTTAAAACTAAGTTAGGCCAAGATTTCAGAACTGTAGGACAGAGTTTAAATGTTGCTAATGCTTCAGGTATAAATGTAAATAAAACAAGAGTTATAGCTATAATAATTTCAACAGTACTTGCTGCTTGGGGGCAATTAATATTCCTACAAAATATAGGAACATTAAATACTTATGGAAGCCATGAACAGGTAGGTATGTTTGCGATAGCTGCTATTTTAATAGGTGGTGCTACTGTATCTAAAGCTACTAACAAGCAGGCAATATTAGGAGTTGTGCTATTCCATACTTTATTCATAGTTTCCCCTATGGCAGGTAAAAACCTATTTGATAATGCCCAAATAGGAGAGTATTTTAGAGTATTTGTAGCATATGGAGTAATTTGTGTATCCTTAGCACTATATGCTTGGAAAAAACTTGTGGAAAGTAAACGTCATTTAAAGTCTGAATAAAGTATAAATATGCAAGACTAGCTTAATAATATTAAGCTAAATCTTGCATATTTTTTAATGTACGAAAAATCTACACTATGAAGTAGATATGATTGCATCTTTACATAATATTTTATTCATTGAATCAGGCTCTTATAAAGTAATATATGGGGTAAGTGCAAATATGTGATTAAAAGTAATGGATTTTAAAATAAATTCTATAAAAAGATAATAATATTCGTTTATTATATATTATTAAAAATGATACCTTTATTATATAAAATAGTTTTACACATAATACATGATACTTTGTTAATAACTTAGCTTTTAAAATTAAAGCTGTGGATATTTTATATAAAATTAGAGATAAGTTAATGTGAAAGTAAAAAATAAAATTATTCTTTATATTAATAATAATTTTATTATTATGTTTCACTAAGTTTATTTACTTAGATCAAGCAAATTTAACACATACGAATAGCTTGTAATTATCTTTCAGATAGTAGCTTTTATAAGCTTTACTATATTACTATTTTGATATAAGAAAAAACTAGAAAATTTAATTAATTTTTAATCTCTTTATATATATTTACTAATTTTAGGATGATAAATTGTCAATATAGTAATTAGTTATCTAGGGAGGAAAAGTATTATGAGAATCAAGTCTCCTAAGGTTAATGGATTTTTATTCTCGGGCTTTGAAAAGGTAGGAGATTATTCCTATGAGGAGCGAATGACAGTTTTAGGGGCAAGAAATAAGACTTTGATTTTATTATTAGTTATGATAGCATCTAGTGCAATATCATGGTACTTAATGAATGGTAAATATATAGGTTCACCTATATGGCTTATATTATTAGGTGTAGGGATGATACTACCACTTGCTATAGTAACAACCATAAGTCCTAAATCTTCTTCTTTTGTTGCTCCATTCTATGCTATAGGAGAAGGATTTCTATTAGCTGGTGTATCATTGCAAGTTGAAAAATATTATCCAGGAATAGTTATGCCTGACATATTATTAAGTATAGCAGTAGCAATTTCTGTATTGCTTATTTATCAAGAAGTAGGGAGATTGCCTTCAAAATTCATAAAAGGAGTATTTATAGCTACTTTTGGAATAGCCATAAGTTATTTAATTACATTTGTGATTTCCTTATTTGGAGTTAATATACCTTTTATTCATACAAGTGGACCTGTTGGGATACTGTTATCTGTAGTAGTGATAGTAATTGCGGTATCTAACTTATTAATAGATTTTGACTTTGTATGCAGAGGAGCAGAAAATGGTGCACCAAAGTATATGGAATGGTATAGTGCAATATCAATAATGGTTACTCTAGTTTGGATGTATCTAGAGGTATTGGAGTTACTTCAAAAAATAAAAGATGGGGATTAAAATTTATATTAAGTTTTATAAAAACATATTCTAAAAAACCAACATATTTGCTGTTGGTTTTTTGTATTAGATTAATGAATTATAACTTAGAAAGTATTATAATGTATATAAATAAAAAAATATAATAATATACACGAACTAAAGGGGAGAGCTATGAACATAGATTATATAGGAGCTTTACAGCTCATGTTATTAGTACTCTCCATAACGGCTATATTTCTATAT
>NZ_JBSVQM010000017.1:0-100058 GCF_054863625.1 Clostridium sp. Marseille-QA1073
CCTCAATAAATAAATTTATTAATATTCTATTTTTTTACATTTAACTTGTTAATATTTTTTTCATCTTCCTTTGAATTTAATATAGTCATTCCAAATAATAACCATAATATTAATGTAGGAGTTATTACTCCTTTATGGTCAAATTCTCCTCCAGTAAGAACTGATATAATTATAAATACAATTATAGCAGCAAAGATCCCTCTATTATGCTCATAATTTTTTAATGTTGCAGATAATCTATTTATAATTATAACTATAAATAAAATCATAACTATTATCCCATATTCCACTCCTATTTGAAGGAATAAGTTATGGGCATGTTCTAATGAATAATCTGCTACTTGAAGATTTGCTCTCATCAAATCAGGCATATTAAGATATCCTTTTTCCGCATATTTTAGGTACATATCACCATAACTTCCTCCGCCAATACCAAAAGGATGTGCTATCATCATTACAAAAGAAGTAAAGTAAGATTGAATCCTTGCCATATTTGACTGACTCATAAAAAAACTTGTTGTTGCATAACCTCTAGTTAATATCTTAGACATTACAGGCTTAAAAGCTATAGGTATTGCTAATAATTCTAATAAAGCTACATATTTATATTTTTTACTTATAAATATAATTCCAATGGATATTAAATAGCAAAGCCACGCTCCTCTTGAATAAGTCATATAAGTGGCTAAAGAAAATAATCCAAAAGATATAAATAAAAATATTTTTTCCTTTATATTAGTTTTCTTATATAAAATCATTTCAAAAAGAAGTGGTAATATAAGTATCAATACAGCAGAAAATATATTTACATTATGATATCCGAAGGTTAAATATAGCCTATGATATTTAACCTGAGAAAAGGATACTCCTCTCATTTGGGCTATACCATATAAACAACTAAAATCTAGCCCTGCTATTAATGCATAATAAACATAATACTTATCACTCTTTGAAAGATTAGCAAGTACTACAAGTATAAAAGCAATAGGTATTATAATACTTATATAAACGTTAGCAGCACTATTTAATACATTGTGAGAAAATATGCTACTGTTTACTGATAGTATCAGAAAAATTATTGTATATATTATAAATTTTGAATTTAAACTTCCTTTACTCTGTAATAATCGTAAGATGGTATTCTTTATTTCTTTAAAGCTAACAACAAAAGCTGTAGAGATATAAATGGTTTCAAAAGTTATTTTAAATATAAATAAGTTAAAATAACAAAACTTACGAGCAATTACTAGAATTGGAAAAGATAAAATAAATAGTAGAATAGATAATCTTTTATCTTTAAATAGTAATAGTATTTCTAGCACAAGGAAAAATGCTGACCCTACAAACATGATAGCGTCCTTTTTTCCATATTGAATCATTATAGGAAGGGCTAGAACTATCGATAAAGCAAGTGAAATTAATCCTAATTTATAATATTTATTTATTAACTTCTTAACGTCCATAACTACACCTTCCTACTTATCTGTATATAAATCAAAGTTAAACTTATTTTTCTCAACTTCAAATTTATAAAATTCTTCATAATATTTATTTAAATTCTTTATTACTTCATCTATAGGCTTTTTTCCTGTTATAGCAGCATAAAGCTCGTCTAAAGTCCCTGTTTGACTATAAGTTATAAATACAGTTGGATCATATTTTTCAACTATATAATTATCTGAATTGTTATATTTATTTAATGGATTATCTCCTAAATTTACATCCTTATTATCAAGTAATAATGGTAACCCTTTATTTAACTGCATTATTTCGCTATTAACTTCATCACTTACTATCCATTGTAAAACCTCTTCAACTGCTTCTTTTTCCTTAGTTTCCTTATTTACAACTATATATGTAAAAGGATCTACATAATGTCTTACAGGTTTATCATTGATATCAAATTTAGGTATATCTTCTACTCCAATTTCAAAACTTAGCGGTTGAGCATTATAAAAATTATTTTTATCTTCAAAAGTAGAAAGATACATAGCAGATTGTTCAAAATAAAAATCATTTCTCACTTGCTTTTTATCTTTTTCTGCAAAATCTTCTGGAATTATTTCTAAATCATACATCTTTTTATAAACTTCCAGTATTCTTTTAGAAGCTGAAAAATCATACTTTCCTTGTTTATAGTCCCAAAAACTTGTATAAATATTTCCATCAACTAAACTTGGTACACCTATAACAGCTTTCATTGATGCATACTTACCAAGTGGAAATTGAAAAGGTATTATATCTGGTTTTTTCTCTTTTATTTTTAATGAATACTCTATTACCTCATCCCAAGTTCTTGGAGGTCTTTCTGGATCTAATCCACATTCTTTGAATATTTCTTTATTCCAAGCTAGTTTTACATTACTACCAGATAACTTTATTCCTATAGGATTTTTATCATAATAAAATAATTTATCTTCTCCAACTTTGCTTAAGTCTAGGCTTAAATCTTTTAGATTAGCAATTTTATCATTTTTAATTAACTCTGTATAACCATATTGAAATATATCTGGTCCATCATCAGAATACAATGAAATCTTCAATCTATTAACATAATCTAAATCTTTAAAGTATTGAAATCTTACATAAATTTCATCTTGACTAGCATTAAATTTATTAATTTGATTTTCTCTTAATTGAGAATCTGTTGCAGTCATCATCCAAAAATTAACTACTTTTCTTCCTTCCATTTCTTTTGGTATTATTGCTCTTTCCTCTTTGTTGCCATCAACAAGAATTCTGTACATAAATGAACCTAATAAAACTATAAGGGTAAATATTATGTACTTACTATATTTTTTAAAAAAATCTTTCATAATAACCTCCGATTATAATTACTTATTCTTTAAAAGATTTTATAACCTAATTGATATGGAGTTTTTAAAAAACCAATTAAATTATATCATATTAAAATTTAAAACAAAAATTAATACTCTTAATTGATATTTTAATACTATATTTAATACTTTCCTTTAATAAAAGATAATATTAAAAGATTGATAATTAGGAATATGAATTAATGTACTTTTACAAAATATTATTATAAACCTTTTTGTGAAAAAGTAAAATTATAATCTAATATTTTATTATTTTTATAAGAATCATATATGAAAATTTAAAACTCTAGAAAATAAATTTCCTAAAAAATAGCTTAACCTTTTAAAAATTAAGGATTAATAATTAGGAATACAAATTTACGTGAAAATTCATCCTTAGTAAATTTTAAAAATAAAACTATTCTAAAAAACTCTAAAGGTTTTGACTATGAAATTTTAACTATAATTTATGTCTTTCATTCTTAATCGTCTATTAAAATAAAATGACCATAATAATATATGGTCATTTTATTTTATTAAATATTTTCTGCATATGGGTTATTAAAACTATTTAAAAATACAAACTCACTAATATCTTTTTCCTCATTATGTTTTGCTTGTTCATTACTTTTACCTATAGGTGTTAAAGCAATAACTCTAAAATTACTTGGTATTTTAAGAGATTCTTTTATCTTATCTTCATCTAATGATGCAACCCAACAGCTTCCATATCCTTCAGCAGTAGCAGCTAAAACAAAATGTTCCATAGCAATGGAGGCATCTACTAAATAAAATTCTTTATTATCTACCTCTCCAGATTCTTCTGGATTAGCTATAAATACAACTACTATAGGTGCCTCAATAACTGCATTAGCTGCTTCATTTCCACTATTTAATATAGCTTCTGATATTCTTTCTTTTAATACTTCATCTTTTACTATTATAAGTTTATATGAGCTCTTATTTCTCCACGATGGAGCCCTCATAGCTGAATTTATCATCTTAAGCAGCTTATCTTTTTCCACCTCATTATTTTTATATTTTTTTACACTAACTCTTTCTTTTATTACATCATAAAATTCCATAAAAATCACACTCCTTAATTTTATTATGTGTGTTTTTATAAAAATAATGTAATAGTTAAGAGCTTTTAGCTTTTCCTTTAAAATGATTTAGAAAATCTATAAATACCTGTATTTTTAATAGATAACAAAATGCTGCATAAGATGTAATTCCTATTAAGGTAGAAGCTAGTATAATTATAGCCTCACTTAACCTAGCAACTGTAAGAATACCTTTTAAATATGTACTACTAAATAACACTAATATTCCCATTAATACTGAAGATATCAATATTTTTATCCCATCTAAAATTATAGTACTCATGCCTAGCCCTTCAAACCTTTTACTTAAAGCTCTACTTAATATTATTGCTGTAATTATTGCTGATAAGCTTGCAGAAAGAGTTAATCCTTCCACTCCCATTCTTTTGTATAGAATAAAACTAAATAAATAATTTAAGACTATACCTATTAAACTATTTATCATGGGAGTTTTAGTATCTTTTATAGAATAAAACCCTCTACTTAACACATCCCTGATACCATAAGCAATCATTGCTGGTGAATATAATAATAGAGCATTAGCTGCTAACTTAACATTTTCATTAGTAAACTTTCCTCTTTCATATATTAGACTTATAAGCGGCTCTCTTAAAACTATAATTCCTATAGTTGCTGGTATCATTATAAGAAGTATAATAGCAATTCCCTTATTCAATGCCTCCTTAAATTTCTCATTATTTTTTTCTGAAATATGAGATGCTAATATAGGATATATAATCATTGATACCACTACTGCAAAAACCTCATAGGTCATCATAGTTAACTTGTTGGCACATTCTAATATAGCCGTTGCTCCTTCATAAAGAGAAGTTGCAAAGGACTTATTAACAAATAAGTTTAGCTGTATTGAAGAGGTGCTTATTATTATAGGTATCATAAGTACCAATAATTTTTTAAGCTTTTCATCCTTTAAATTAAGAGTAAATTTATATTTATAACCTAAAGAAACAAACTTAGGGACATTTATTAAATACTGAGACATAAAAGCTATTACTGTAGCAACTGCAAAACCTATAACTCCAAAACTATCAACAAAAAATACTAAATATATTATATATACTAAATTTGCTACTGCTGCCATTGCTGTAGGAGCAATAAAATGTTGATGTCCTTGAAGCGTACCTGCTAGTACCCCCTGAAGAGTTAAAAATAACACAGATAAAAACATTATTCTAAGTATTCTAGAGGTCAATATACTTAGCTCTCTATTAACTGTAAAACTATTTGCAAAATAATAAACTATTTGATCTGAAAAAATAATGCCTAATATAGTTATTACTAAAGTAAAAATCATAGATGCTGTAAGTACATTATTTACAAAAACTTTTCTTTCCTTTGATTCACCTTCACTGTTCATTTCAGTTATAAAAGGTATTATAGTTGTACTTAAACCATATCCTATACTTGTAAATAAGTATATTACACCTAAAGCCCAAACATAAATATCAGCCTCTCTAGTAGCTCCAAATTTAGCTAGCATAAGAGAATCTCTAGCTATCCCTAAAAACTTTCCCAATATAACTAAAATCATTACAAAAATTGAACTTTTAACTATTTTACTTTTACTCATTTACCTACTCCAAATTAGTTATTATCTATTATAGACTTATAAAAACTATAATAGTTACTCCAGAATTTTTCTACTGTAAACTTCTCTAGAACTAAATTATATATGTTTTCTCCCATAGCTTGTAAATACTTTCTTTTATCGTAACATTCCTGCATCGCTATATAAATATCCTTTTCATTTTGTGAGTTAATTATAATTCCATTAGATGGATTTATAATATTCTCTAAATCTCCTACTTTAGTAGAAATTACAGGAGTTTTAACTATGGCAGATTCTAACATAGCTAATGGAGGAGCACCACCTTCACTATAGGAAGCTATTACGCTACAATTACAGACAGACAAATAATCTGTTACATTATCAATAAAACCTGTTAAGATAACCTTATCTTCTAAGTTTAATTCTTTTATAACCTTTTCTATATCTTCTCTTAATCCACCGTCACCCATTAAGATTAATTTACTATCAGGTTTTTCGTAACTAAACTTTCTAAAAGCTTTAATTATATTTATATAATTCTTTATAGGGTGAAACCTGCCCACTACACCAAAAATGAAATCATCATCAATAATATTTAACTTTTCTCTTATATTAGCTTTATCTTCTTTTGAAAATATTTTTTTTATATCAATGCCATTGTTCACAACGGTTTTTTCACCAATAAAATGCTTTTCATCTAATAAATTTAGCAAATTTTGAGACACACAAATATAATTATTAAAACTCTTTAATCCTAAAACACTAAGAGGAGTATAGATATAATACTTAATTTTATTATTTAAGAAGTCATATCTGTAGTCACTATGAATTGTAGCTGTAGTGGCAGCTCTTAATTTTCTTCTAATAAAATAATGGATTAAAAAAGGTTGAGCTCCGTGAAAATTTACAATGTCTATTTCATTAGAATTTACAAATTCTATAATTTCCTTATTAATGATATCTTTTTTAAAAAACTTATGGGGCATATTAGTATTTTTTACTCTATTATATAGGTATCCATCTCCAAGACAACCTAATATATTATCAAAATACTTATTTTCACTACTACAAAGATTTAGTATATGATTAGCCCCTCCTCCATTATCATTACCTGAAATAATATGAAGTACTTTTATTTTAAACACCTCCTATAAATTAATGCATAATTCTCAATGCAAAATTCACAATTATAGTTGAAATTAATTCATTATGAATTAATTTCTTAAATTAATTTTTAGATATATAATTTTTAAAATTAATATTAATAAATAAAAATATAGAGCCTTTTTGCTCTATATTTATTATACTCTTTAATTATAGTTTTCATAGTATTATTTGCTCTAAGGCATCTGCAAAAGAATAATAGACCAATATGTTAGCCTATTTTCCATCATACTGCGTTGTCAGAACCCGCCCATAGCTCCACTATGAGCAGAATCTGACGCCTTGTCTGATATAAAATATACTAACATCTTTAATCTATTATTCCCTTTCAGATGCCTTAACAACTTTATGAAGGAATTTAGGTATTTCACCTAATCTCTTAATCCTTGAAGGCTCTTTTATTGTCCTATAAAGCCATTCAAGACCTAAATTTATCATCCACTTAGGTGCTCTGTTAACTTTACCTGAAATAACGTCAAAACTGCCCCCTACACCCATAAATATACTGCAAGGTAGTTCTTCCATATATCTTATTATAAAATTTTCTTGCCTAGGAGCACCCATAGCTATAAATAATGCATAAGGACTTTTATTTTTAATTTCCTCCACAATATGATTACAATTATTCATATCAAAATATCCATTATGACTACCTATAATGTCTATCTTAGGATATTTTATTTTTAATTTATTTATACATCCATCTAAATTTTCTTGTGAAGTTCCTAAAAGATATACTGGTTTTTCTTCAACTTCACAATACTTAATTAATTCTTCCATAACTTCAATGCCAGCTATTTTTTCCTTTACAGGAGTTTTAACCAGTTTAGAAGCTATTACTGTACCTATACCATCCGGTATAATTACAGAATTATTGTCAGTAAAACTTCTAAATAAAGTTTCATTTGTTAGTCCCAAATTCAATATTTCTGGATTACCAGAAATAATATTTACTTTTTCTTTTTGCACTACATAATCAATTAATTCTTTTTTAGATCCTGAAAATATAGTGTAGTCTAATAATTCTATACCCATTAGATCCTCCAACTAAAAAGCTCCTTCACTCTTAAATACTTTTACCACTGTTTGAAAAAGTATTTTTATATCTAACCATAATGAAAAGTTTTTTATATATGTTAAATCATAATATATAGTTTTTCCGAGTTCAATTTCTCCTCTTCCATTTACCTGTGCTAATCCTGTTATTCCAGGCAGTACCAAAAGTCTTTGATAATAATTTTCTGGGTAATATTTAACTACATCAGGTATTTCTGGTCTAGGACCTATTAAGCTCATATGCCCAAATAAAACATTAAACAATTGTGGTATTTCATCTAAACTAGTTTTTCTTAAAAAAGCTCCTGCTTTAGTCACTCTATTATCTGATCTGCTTTGAAATACAAAATTATCCATATTGCTTGGATCAATTTCTAATTCTTTTTTAGTCTCTGCTGAAACCACCATAGTTCTAAACTTATATATTGTAAAATTCCTTCCATTTTTTCCAACTCTAACTTGCTTAAAAACTGCTGGTCCTTTAGAATCAAGTTTTATCCATATAGTAAGTATCAGAAATATTGGAGATAAAATAATTATACCTATTAAAGAGAATATTATATCCATTAATCTCTTAATTGCAAATTGTATAGATTTACCTTTAATCTCACTATAAACATCTATCCTAATGTCATTATTATGCATTAACATTTCCTCCATTTAATAAGGCATCAATAAATTAAGTAACTAATCTCTATGTTTATATATTTTGCTTATACTAAGGTTATAGATTTCACTAATATCCTCACTATTAGCAAAACATTTATTCCATATTTTGAATAGTTATTTTACATGCCTAATCTTTAATTATTAAGATACTTTATGCTTTCTAAACTGCAACAATATAGCCTCTCCTAATCCTATAAATACCCAAAAATAAGTTGTTGTTTGTGGTGAAAAAAATAAGTTATCAAGCATATTCATAAGTAAAAATCCTATGGCTGATGCCATAAATCCCATATAAAAAAATTTATAATACTTATCTTTTGATTTCTTATACACTCCTATTATAGTTTTAATTGAAGCTACTAATGTAGATATAAACAATGCTATACCAAATATACCGAGCTCACTTTGTACCTTTAAATAAGAGTTGTGACTACTAAATCTATGATAGTCGGGATATTTATATTGAGGATATTTTTTAACATATTCATCATATAATGATACATAATTTCCATTTCCTACTCCTAATATAGGATGTTCTTTTATCATCATTCTCGCAATTTGCCATAATTTTATCCTAGGTCCATTAAGGATTTCTTCTGTAATATTTGTAAACCTTGATAGAAGAGATTTATCAAATAAAAATATAGGTATCCCAAGTAAAAATAAGAATAAAAATTTATAGCTATACAGAACTCCTAAAACTACAAATCCAATTACAAGCCCTATAATTGAATTCCTAGAAGCGGTAAGCAATAAATTAATTAATACAAGTAAAGATAGAATTACATAAAATCCTCTAAGCCTATTATTTTTTGTACTAAAACTTAACATCATAATAGGGAAAAAAGCTAATACTAAATATGCTCCAAATCCATTAGGATTTTGCATAGTAGAGGTAATTCTTACTACTGTACCACTAGCTTCTAAACCTGTAAATTTCTCATTTAATCCTACTCCAGTGAAGTATTGAATTACTCCAAAAATACAAAGTAAGGTTGTGGTCAACAAAAAACATCTAATTATGGTTTTAACTCTTTCCTTATTGTTAGCTTCATATTTTATTATGAATATAAGCCCAATATAAGTTATAAATCTAAAAGTCTCCATAATTGATAGCCCTTTTTCTGTAGCATAAGAAATAGAAAATATCATAATAAATGATAGTAATATCATAGATATTCCTAAAAATGATAAAAAGAAATCTTTTAAATTTTCCCAAAGTTTTTTTCTATTTTCTGAAAATAAAAGCATGTTAATAACATAAAGTAATATTATTAATATTAATAATACATCGGAAATTTTGCTAAATCTCCCCATACTTTCACTAATTAGTGGAAGTATTACTATGTAAGCACATATTAAAAAATATATTACCTGTGACATAATACTCATTTAAACACCAACTTTATAATTTAAAATCTCTTAGTTTTTTAGAAAAATTTAATTATTTTTTCTAAAGACACCTTGTTTAAAAGTGTCCCCTACTAAATGTAAGGGACATTTTAAAGAATTACTTCTTGTATTTATCTACAATTCTCTTAACTGCATATATTACATCTTCTATATCTTCATCAGACATTTTTGGATATAATGGTAGTGATAAAATTTTATTAAAATGATTTTCTGTCACTGGGAAATCTCCCTCTTTATATCCAAATTCTTCTCTATAATAAGACATTAAATGTACAGGTATAAAATGTACACTTGTTCCTATATTTTCTTCTGCCAGTTCTTCTATAAATTTATCCCTATTAATAGTTAATTCATCTAGATTTAATTCAATAACATATAAATGCCATGCATGGTCACAGTAATCTTTAGTTACTGGAGTTATAATTTCCTTCATATCTCCAAAAGCATCATTGTATGCTTTTGCAATTTCTATTCTTCTGTTTTGCATATCATCTATTTTATCAAGTTGTCTTAATCCTAGTGCTGCTTGTATGTCAAACATATTATATTTATATCCTGGATATTCTATATCATATCTCCATGAGCCACCTTTTCCATATCTGTTCCATGCTGCTTTACTCATACCATGACTTGATAATATTCTAGCTTTTTCTGCTATTTCATCATCATTAGTTGTAAGCATACCGCCTTCCCCAGTACAAATATTTTTAGTAGCATAAAAGCTAAAAGATGCGCATTGTCCTTCTGCACCAATTCTTTTCCCTTTATATTTAGTATCTACAGCATGTGCAGCGTCCTCTGATACAAATAAATTATGTTTTTTTGCTATCTCCCATATTTTATCCATATCACAAGCGTGACCTGTATAATGAACTGGTACTATACCTTTAGTTCTTTCCGTAATTTTTTCTTCTATTTTATTTGGGTCTATGCAGAAAGTAACTGGATCAACATCCACAAAAACTGGTGTTGCACCAGTGTGTATTATAGTATTTGCAGAAGCTGAAAAAGTCATAGGTGTTGTTATTATTTCATCTCCTGGGCCCACTCCGTTAGCTACCAAAGCTATGTGTAATGCTGCTGTAGCTGAATTCATAGCAATGGCATGCTTAGCTCCTGTATATTCTGCAAATTTTTTTTCCATTTCTATAGTTCTAGGTCCTTTTGCAATCCATCCTGATTTTAGTGCATCTACAACCTCATTTATATCATCTTCTCCAATTAATGGTAATGCATAAGGTAAAAAAGTCTTTCTAACTTCAGTTTTTGACATTATTCTTCACTCCTCTAAAATATATCTATCTTGATGTTTTAATATTCTTTTCTATACTCTTTTTTGATTTAAATAGTAAAAAAACAAATATTCCTTCTAAAAATCCACTTCCGTAACTTAAATGTAGTATAAAAAAGGTTAACATTACTTGAGGAACATATTTTAAATTTTCCTTTGATGTTTTAAATGCAAAAGTAAAGGCACCTAAGAAATACGCTAATAATTCTGCCGCAAAACCATATCTTACAAATTTAAAGAATGGACTTAGTCCTATTCCTAATATCATACTTATTACAAATAATACAGGGATTAAATGTCTTATTGATGCTGGTCTTTTATGCTTTTGAATTACTCTTACCTTCCAAAATCCATATTGATAATACTGTCTCCAAAGCTTAGAGAAAGATCCTCTTGTATAATAATGAGATATTATATCCGGTGATAATAAAATCTTATTTCCACTTTGAGTCACCCTAAAGTTTAATTCATCATCCTGATTTCTTACAAACTCTTCGTCAAATAATCCAATTTCATCAAAGATTTTCTTTTTATAAGCACCAAAAGCAACAGTATCTACATATTGTTCTTTATCAGAGAATCTAAATAATGCATTACCCACTCCAAAAGGAGAAGCCATTGCTAATGAAATTGCTTTGGCAATACCATTTTCACTAATATTAATTATTTTTCCCCCAACACAAGCTAAACTTTCATCACTATTTAATTTTTCTACACAAAGCTTCACATAATCTCTATCCATATAAGCATGTGCACCAAAAATTATAATTATTTCCCCTTCTGCTCTTTTAATTCCTAAATTCATAGCAGATGGAGCAACTCTTTTTTCATTTAATACTAATTTAACTTGAGGGTATTTTAAATTAAATTCATTTATAATTTTTTGAGTATTATCCTCTGAATATCCATCACAAACCAATACCTCAATATTCTCAATTCCATAGCTTTGTTCTACCATCGATTGTAGACATTCACCTATATATTTTTCTTCATTTCTACAGGGAATTACTATTGAAACCTTTGTCTTCTCTGTCTGATTCAATATATCACTCCTTAATTAGCAACACAATATTATAATTTAATGAAAATGCTTCCCATAATTATTTTTGTAAAAGCTTATTATACAACATTAAATTCTTTTTTGCATTACTTATCCATGTACATTCATTTATGACTTTTTCTTGGCCTCTCTTACCAATGGCTTGCCTAAGGTCTTTATTACTAATTAACTTATCTAGCTTATCTGTTAACGAATAGACATCTTTAGGGTCAGCTAGCATCCCATTAAAACCATCTTCTATTATATCATTAATGCCTTCACCTTTCACTCCAATTATTGGTTTTCCAAAAGACATAGCTTCAATGTATACCACTCCAAACCCTTCTTTATAACTAGGCATAGAAAAAATATCACATTTTCTCATATGTTCCATAGTATCGCTATGAGAAAGTCTGCCTAAAAAATTAACTTTTTCTTTTATGTTAAGTTCCTCACACAGAGCTTCCAAATTATCTCTTTCAACTCCATCACCAATAACAGTATATATTAAATTTTCATGCTTTTCCATCAAGGTTTTTAAAGCCCTAATATTTAAATCTATTCCTTTTATCTTTAATAGATTGCCAGCACTTAAAATTTCAATATATTCTTTATTCCCCTCTTCTATAGAAGGAAATTTAGGTATCTCCACTCCATTATGTATAACCTCAATTTTTTCATAAAATTCTTCTTCACTTACAACATTTTTCAACTTATTACTTACAGTTACAATTCTATCGCAACTATTCAATACCCTAAATAACTTTTCTTTACAATCATTACTTTTATAAATAGTCTGTTGAAAATCTTGACCATGAATAGTAGTTACATGAGGAATATTTAACTCTTTATTTATCATCATAGTTGCAAAACCATCTGGCAGTGCTACATGAGAATGAATTATATCTGGTTTAAATTCATTTATAATTTTCTTAACAGTTCTCTTGATACCCATAGCCATGAAATATCCAGATTTCGAAAATAAAATTCCTTTTGGAAACTCTAAATATCTAGGATAGCATATCTCTACACCTTCTAATACTCTATTCTTAGGTATCTCACTATATTTTTTCCATTTACTACTTATTAAACCTAACGGAAAAGGAGCTAAAGGAATAGGGGATACTACTTTTACTTCACATCCCTCATTCATTAAAGCCTTTACTTGTTTATGAACAAATATCCCTGCCATCTCATTCATAGTATTAGGATACATATGAGATATAACTAAAACTTTCATTCTACATCTCCCTATACATTTTACAAAAACTATTCTATTAGTTTATTGTAAAGTTCTATAAGCTTTAATTTCTCCACTTCCCAAGAATAAACCTTTTCTATAAGTTTTCTATTTTTATTTCCTATCTCATTAATTAAATCAGGATTTTCCATATAAAACTTAATATTTTCAGCTATTTCATTAGGATCTTGTGGATTTACGTAAGTAGCACTATCTTTAAAAACACTTTTCCAATAAGGAAAATCTGAAATTATCATAGGCAACCCACAAGCCATATATTCAAAGGCTTTAGTAGGCCAGCTTACTACATAATTTGCCGCTGGATGAAGTGTACACATCCCTAAGTCACTGGATTTCATATAGGAATATACTTCATTCACAGATACTCTACCTAAATAATCAGTATACTTCCATCCTTCAAGACTTCTACATTCATCTTCAAAAGCTTTATCATCAAAAGCACCTAAAAGAATTAATCTTGCTTCTCCTTTAAGTAATCCTATAGATTCTATAAGTTCTTTTATTCCTCTAATTCTTGTAAGTCCACTGGCACATATGATATTAAACTTATCATTCTCCAGGGTTTTAGGCTCTGATTTATCTATAACTTCTAAGGAAGGTACGTTTCCAACTACTATAGTTCTAAGATTTTTATAAAATTTCTTTTCAATTTCTAGTATTACAGTTACAACTGCATCAAATTTTTCAGCATTATTTTTTTCAAATATATTAAAACTTTTAGATACAATTTTTCTGATGAATTTAGGTCCTAACCACTCCTTGTCTAAAATTTGATTAGGCACATCTTCATGAACATCATATATGACTTTTTTATCTTTTCTTTTTAGTTTTATTCCTAATGAAATTAACTCAGGATCATGAAAATGGTATATATCTGCATTTACTGATAATGCTAATTCATAAGCTAATTTTTTCTTCTTAAACATTCTCTCTATTCTACTACTACTTTTAGGTAGTGGAATGATATTTACTCCATCAATAGTTTCCTTTTTATCATGAGTTGCAATTAAATATACTTCAAAACCTGCATTTGCTAGCGTTTTACACTGCTTGTGAAATATTCTATTATCAAAAACAGGATGAGCAGTTGTAATATGACAAACCTTAGTCATACTTCCCCCTCCTTTATGTAATTAAAATCTTCTTATTATATTACTATCCCTTAGCAAAATAAATTTACTAAGGGATTTGAATAAATCTTAATAATTCACAATAAACAATTATTGATTTTCCAATAATTGATCCTGTGGTACATCTCTAAATACTTTAGCTGGACTTCCAGCAACTATTTTTCCTCTTTCTACATCTTTAGTAACAAGAGCACCTGCTGCTACAAAGCCATCTTCATATATTGTCTTTCCTGGGAGGATTACAGCACCTGCACCTATTCTTCCACCTTTTTTAACTGTTACCCCTTTAAATTTTCCAAATCTCTCTTTAGAACGTGCAGCATAGTTATCATTTGAAGTTGTAACACAAGGTGCTATAAATACGTAATCTTCAACTTCTGAATAAGCAGTTAAATATACATTGGTTTGTATTTTACAATTGCTACCTACACTACAAAAGTTCTCTATTGTTGTACCTCTTCCTATTATAGTTTTTTCTCCTATAGAAACATTTTCTCTTATTGTAGCACTATCTGCTATAAGAGTTTTTTCTCCTATAGTTGCACCAGCATAGATTATAACTGAAGCACCAATTAAACATTGAGAAGAAATTTTTGATGGAGGTAGTTTTTCTTCATCTTTAAATATGCTATTTACACCTCTCATAGGTAATTTTCCTATAATGGTGTTATCATCAACTCTTACATCATTTTCTATAATTGTACCACTATGTATAACTACATTATGTCCTATTATACAGTTATCTCCTATAGTAACATCATCTTCAATAATTGAAAATTTACCTATAGTAACATTAGAACCTAGCTTGCTTTTTTCTGAAATATAATTCATAGTTTCTCTCACTTTCTAAAACTATTTTTTTATTTTTTCTACATCTTTCATTTCTAGAGTTGAGAAATCACCCATTGGGAATTTAACTGGTAATCCAGTAAGTCTTGATTTATAAGCTGCAAGAATAATCTCCATAGCTTTTTTACCTTCTTCACCATTTATTAGTGGTTCAGTATTATTATTTATTGCATCAATTACGTTCTTAAATAATGATGTGTGTCCAAATCCATAAACTGTATCAGGATCACCTTCTTGATTCTTAAGAAGGTTAGCTTCTTCTTCCATATTATCTTCAAATTTCCAAGTCTCTATGGCATTAACTGCAAGTCCTCCAATGCAAACTGTTCCACTTTCACCAAATATACTTAATGTTTCTTCTAAATTTTTAGGGAATACACAAGCTGTTCCTTCTACTATTCCTATAGCACCATTTTTAAATCTTATAACTATAGCACCAAAATCTTCAGCATCTATATCTCTTAGGAAAGTGTCACATTGAGCGTAAACAGTATCTACTTCTCCACCCATCATCCATTGTAATAAGTCTATATTATGGATACATTGATTCATTAATGTACCACCATCTAATTCCCATGTACCTCTCCAAGGTGCTTGCTGATAATATCCCATGTTTCTATTCCAAAGTATTCTTGCAGTACCATTTACTAATCTACCAAATCTATTGCTTTCTATTGCATTTCTAAGCTTTTGAATTGGAGCATTAAATCTATTTTGATGACTTACACTAAGTTTAACATTATTTTTTTTCGCTGCAGCTATCATATCATCTGCATCCTTTGTTGAAAGTGCCATCGGCTTTTCACAAATTACATGCTTTCCATTATTCATGCAGTATATAGCTATTTCAGGATGATATCCACTTTCTGTTGCTATATAAACTACATCTATGTCTTCATTATTTAACATCTCTTTATAGTCAGTATAAACTTTAACATCACAGTCACTGCCTATACCTTTTATGTATTCTTCTTTTTTCTCTATAGCCTTTTCTTCTAAAACGTCACAAGTTGCAACAAGTACAGCTTCCTCTTTATTATTGATTATAGCTTCAACACCTTTATAAGAAATTCTTCCGCATCCTATAATAGCAAATTTAAATTTATTCATATCTTCACCTCATCAAATATAGTTACAATTTAGGCATGCAAAATTACAC
Source organism: Clostridium sp. Marseille-QA1073 (assembly GCF_054863625.1). Taxonomy (NCBI): domain Bacteria; kingdom Bacillati; phylum Bacillota; class Clostridia; order Eubacteriales; family Clostridiaceae; genus Clostridium; species Clostridium sp. Marseille-QA1073. The sequence continues at coordinate 16,521 of NZ_JBSVQM010000017.1, forward strand.
CCAGTATAATTATTGCATGCCATAGTTTTACATACTAACTCAAAGCTAGCTAAGCATCTGAAAGAAAACTTGAAGATGCCTAAATATTATAATTTAAAAGAATTATAGTTTATTTATCTTTTCTCTATTATTTTTAACATTTTTAGTTGCATTTCTTGTGTCATATAATAAATTTGCTTTTTCAACTATACTTTCGTAGTCGTAGCAGCTATGGTCAGTAGTAATAACTACTATGTCAGCATTTTCAATTTCATTTTCCCATACTACAGAAACATACTCTTTTCCTTTATGTTTAAATGATGGTATATATGGATCATTTACAATAACTTCTGCTCCTTTTTTCTCTAATAGTTCTATAACTTTAAGAGTTGGAGATTCTCTCATATCATCTATATCCTTTTTATAAGCTGCTCCCATAAGTAATACTTTTGAACCATTTAATGCTTTTTTATCACCATTTAATAAATTCATTATATTTTCAATAACAAACTCTGGCATATAATCATTAATTGCACCTGAAGTTTCTATTAATTTTGTATGATAGTCATACTCTTTTGCCTTCCACTCTAGATAAAATGGATCAAGAGGTATGCAATGTCCACCTAATCCTGGACCTGGGTAAAACGCCATAAATCCATATGGCTTAGTTTTAGCTGCATCTATAACTTCCCAAACATCTATTCCCATTCTTTTGCATAGTATAGCCATCTCATTTGCTAATGCTATATTTATGTTTCTAAATGTATTCTCAAGAATTTTTTCCATCTCAGCAACTGCTGGTGATGAAACTTCCATTATTTCTCCCTCTAAAACATTTCTGTATAATTGGGCAGCAATTTCAGTACATTCTGGTGTACATCCACCAACAACTTTAGGAGTATTTTTAGTGTTGAAATCCTTATTACCTGGGTCAACTCTTTCAGGTGAAAATGCTAGGAAAAAGTCTTCTCCACATTTTAATCCTGTTTCTTCAAGTATTGGCTTTATAACTTCTTCAGTTGTTCCTGGATAAGTTGTACTTTCAAGAACTACTAACATTCCTTTATGTAGGTATTTAGCAACATCTTTAGTTGAGCTTACTACATATGATAGATCTGGCTGTTTATATAGATCTAACGGTGTTGGAACAGCTATGCAAACTGTATCAACATTAGCCACAAAACTAAAATCAGTTGTTGCCTTTAATTTTCCTTCTTTTACTAGTTTTTCTAAATCTGAATCAACAACGTCTCCTATGTAGTTACGTCCTTCATTCACCATTTTAACTTTTTTATCTTGAACATCAAATCCAATTACTTCATAACCAGCTTTAGCTTTTTCAACTGCTAATGGTAATCCTACATATCCAAGTCCAACCACTCCTAATTTAGCAGTTCTATTCTTTAATTTTAGTAATAATTCTTCTCTTAATTGCTCTGACATTTTATTTCCTCCTAATTTAAAATTAGACTACTTTTGTTGTAACTTTTTATTTATCAAAGAATTCTTTTATCTTATCAACTACATATTGTTGTTGTTCTAATGTTATTTCAGGATATAATGGTAATGCAAAAGTCTTAGTGCAAACATCCTCTGATACTGGGAAGTCTCCTTCAGTATGTCCTAAATGCTTATATACCTCTTGAACATGAACAGGTACTGGATAATAGATTCCTGTTGAAACTCCATTTGCTTTTAAATGTGCTATTATTTCATCTCTCTTAGGAGATTGAACAACATACATATGATATACATGGTAATTCTCTTCTTTTTCAGTCGGAGTTACTAAATCTAAATCCTTTAATAGCTCATTATATATATGAGCCTTTTTATTTCTTTCACTATTCCATTTTTCTATATATTTTAATTTTACTCTTAAAATAGCTGCTTGCATTTCATCAAGTCTAGAGTTGTGTCCTATAGCTGTATGATAATATTTAACCTTGCTGCCATGGGCTCTTAGTAATCTAATTTTATCAGCTATCTCATCATTATTTGTAACAATCATTCCTGCATCTCCATAAGCACCTAAGTTCTTAGTTGGGAAGAATGAATAGCATGACGCATGCCCTATTGATCCTGCTCTTTTTCCTTTATACTCTGCTCCTATAGCTTGACAAGCATCTTCTATAACATATAGGTTATGCTTATTAGCAATTTCCATTATTCTATCCATATCACACATTTGTCCAAAAATGTGAACTGGTATAATAGCTTTTGTTCTCTCAGTTATATATTTTTCAATACTATCTGGATCTATACATAATGTATCCTCTTTTATATCAGCAAATACAGGTGTTGCACCTACAACAGATGTAGTTTCAGCTGAAGCAAAGAATGTAAATGGAGTTGTAATAACTTCATCTCCCTCTTTAATATCTAATGCTTTTAATGTAAGCATTAACGCATCTGTACCATTAGCTACAGCTATTCCATGTTTAACACCTGTAAACTTAGCTATTTCACTTTCTAATTCCTTTACATTAGGTCCCATTATAAATGTTGAAGACTCTAATACATTTTTTATTGCCTCATTTACTTCATTTTCTATAGTTCTATATTGAGCATGCAAATCTAATAAACTAATCTTCATAATTATTCTCTCCTTAGTTTACAACTTAATTTTGTTTTCTTTTATATGTTGGCACTTTTTCTTCCAACAATTTTATAATTTCTTCTTTACTATTATTTTGTAATGCTCTAAACTCCTCAATAGATTTTTCGATATATTCAATATCAGTACCTATTGGCTTTTCTACAAAAATTTTATTATGCTCTGTAGATGTTAGCGCAACTTCATCCATTAATAACTCTTCGTATAATTTTTCTCCTGGTCTTAAACCTATATATTCTATTTTTATATCTACATCCGGTTTATATCCAGAAAGACTTATTAAATCTCTAGCCAGATCTACCATTTTAACTGGTTTTCCCATATCAAGCACAAAAATCTCTCCACCTTTAGCCATACCACCAGCTTGTATAACTAATTGTGCTGCTTCAGGTATTGTCATAAAAAATCTGTTTATTTCAGGATGAGTAACTGTTACAGGTCCTCCATTAGAAATCTGGTTTTTAAATAGTGGTATAACGGAACCATTACTTCCAAGTACGTTTCCAAATCTAACAGCCACATATTCTGTTTCGCTCTGCTTATCAAAAGCTTGTATAATAAGCTCACAAAATCTTTTTGTAGCTCCCATTACATTTGTAGGATTAACAGCTTTATCAGTACTTATTTGAACAAATCTTTTAACTTTAAATTCATCACTACATTTTACCACATTATAAGTACCAATAATATTGTTTTTTATTGCCTCCATTGGGTTATTTTCCATAAGAGGTACATGCTTATGTGCAGCTGCATGAAAAACTACATCTGGTTTATAAGTTTCAAAAACATCTCTTAATCTTTTTATATCTCTTACAGAAGCTATAATTACTTTCTTTTTAAGCTGTGGATTATTTCTGTTGAATTCCATTTCTAAATCATAAGCATTATTTTCATAAATATCTAATATTAAGAGTAATTTAGGATTGAACTTCGCTATTTGTCTGCATAGTTCTGAACCAATGGATCCACCACCACCAGTTACTAATATAATTTTATCCTTAATATATTTATCTATATTTTCATTGTTAAGTTTTATAGGATCTCTTCCTAGAAGGTCTTCTATATTAACATCTCTAAGTTGAGAAATATTAATATTACCATCAATTAATTCATATATGCCTGGAACTGTTTTAAGCTTACACTTTGTTTGTTTGCATATATTAAGTATTTCTGTTTTAGTTTTTAAGTCTGCTGAGGGCATTGTTAATATTATTTCTTTAACATCATAGTCTTGACATATCTTAATTATATCTTTCCTACCGCCTAATATTTTAATACCATTTATACGCTTTCCTTTTTTTTCACTATCATCATCAATAAAACCAATTATATTGTAGTTTAAATCAGCATGCTTTTTAATTTCTTTAATTATTAAAGCACCTGCATCACCAGCTCCAATAACAAGTACATTTATCATATTTTTGTATTTTAACTTTGTATTATCTTTATTTTCCATAATCCTTAACAAGAATCTAAATCCACCTAAGCTAAGTACACTTAATAGCCAAAATATTATATGCACAGTCATAGGAAATCTATAGTAAGGACTTCTTAAAAATGTATAACTGATAAAGTAACTATAAAATATGAATACAATATTGGTTAAAGTTATAGAATATACTATAGAAAATAGCTCCTCTATAGAAGCATACTTCCATATATTATCATATAATTTAAACAACTTATTAAAGAAGACTGTAAATACAATTACTGGTACTACTGATAGTTGAAAAAATACCATATAATTACGAGTGATATTAAAATCAAATTTTAAAAGTAAGGCTATATATAATGATAAAACTATAAATAAGATATCTACTAAAACTATTCTCTTATCTGTTTGCATAATTTCACTTCCTAAGCCTTTTATTAAGTTCAAATCCATTTATCATTTTACAACATTTTAATAATAAATCAATATTTTTTTTAGACCCTTACAGCCATTTTACCACTATCTACTTTAAATTTATATAGAAAATGCTACTTTTTTACAAAATATTTGCAAGAACTTTAGACATTATTTCATTAAAATCTATTAAATAAATAAATTTATTCTAAATCAAAGCTATTTAAACCAATGTTCAATCGGCAATTATGATTGAAATTAATTCTTAAAATAGTTTTTTAAGAAAAGTTACCATGATCGCTTTTTAAAACTATTCTAACTTTTCCTCATAAAAATAACAATAATTCTTTATTCTTAATCATTTAAGTATTTTTTCTATATCTTTCAACACTTCATCATTAGGATCAAGTTCTTGGCTATATCAAAATGAATCTTAGCTTGAGCGTTATCTCCTATGTTTAAATAACACATTATTAAATTTGTACATATTTACTGACTTTGTAGCTTCAAAAGCACTTCTAAAGTACTTTATAGCTACTTCATAATTTCCTAGACATGCATAATTAATTCCAAATTCATTTATAACTTCTACATAATCACTACTTATAGCTATTGAATCATTTAAATAATATATTGCCTTCTCATAGTTCTCAAGTACTCTATAAGCTATTGCTATATAATAATATATTTCTGCACTATCTCCTAATTGTTCTAATAATGGTAATAATATTTCTAATGCTTCTTTTGGAGATTCATATACCATTTCTTTTGCTTTATCATAGCTTGTAACCATCTCTAATGATGCTTTAAATTCTATTACATCATCAGTCTTTTCTCCATCTAATGCAATGTATTGATTAATAGAAAATAAGGCTTCTTCTAATTCCTTATTTTCTCTTTTAATAATAGCTTCATATAGATATGGAGTTGCAAAATATGATATATTCTTTGCTTCTTCTATCAAATTTAATTCTTCTTCTTTAAATAATGAATTTTTCTTTCTTATTTCATCTACTAATAGTAGGGCCTTACTATAGTTGTCTTTTGTATTTTCTATGGATATAAGCCCTCTTATTAACACATATGCATCTTCGTACTTTTCTTCTTTAAGATCTCTAAATATTATACTTTTTATAAGCTTTAAACTATCTGGAATGCTTTTTATTAAATTTTTATAAGTTTTATTAAATTTAAAATTCTTATCACTACCTAATACATAAAACATACCTTCTATAAATAAATTTATAGGTATATCTTTAAGATTATCTCCAACTTTAGTTTTTTCTACAATTGCTTCGCTTCTCACTGGTAAATAAGTATTTTCTTCAAAAGTAAAATTATTAATTTTACTTCCTTCTTTTATTTCTAAAAACAATACTTTAGATAATTTTTCTAATAAATAACTTTCTATACTCATAATCCACCGTCCTAATAAACATATTAGTAATATAGAAACAAATTAAAATAATTATATTTGTTTCATTAAATTTCAGTATTTAAATATTATATCAAATTTAATATAACTTTTAAAATATTTAAATATTGGGAATTTCTATTATTATCTGTATTTCGCTGGCACAAAGCCTTAAAATCTATTGCATTTAACATATTATTGTCTTATAATTAATTTGTTTTAAATGAAATTGAACGAATAATAAGATTTAATCTTATAATACAAGGAAATTATTGTAGAAAGAAGGGATACTGCATTGTATAAGTTAAATCAAAATGAAACTCCATTATTTGATGCCCTAATGGAGTATGTTAACAGAGACACTTTACCTTTTCACGTACCAGGTCATAAAAAAGGTGTAGGTGTTGATAAAGAGTTTAAAGATTTTATGGGTGAAAATCCTTTTAAAATTGATGTTACAGTATTTAAACTAGTGGATAGTTATCATCATCCAACTGGCCCAATAAAAAAGGCTCAAGAGCTTGCTGCTGACGCTTATGGTTCTGATGCTTGTTTTTTCTCTGTTCATGGAACTTCAGGAGCAATTCAAGCTATGATACTTTCAGTAGTAGGAGCTGGAGATAAAATTATTATTCCTAGAAATGTACATAAGTCAATTACAGGAGGAATAATTTTAGCTGGTGCTATTCCAGTGTACATGCAACCAGAATTAGATAAAAAGTTAGGTATAGCAAATGGAGTTTCTCCTGAAACTGTTGAAAATACATTAAAAGAAAATCCAGACGCTAAAGCGGTTTTAATAATAAATCCGACCTATTATGGTGTTGCTACAGATATAAAAAAAATAGCTGATATTGTTCACTCTTATGACATACCACTTATTGTGGATGAAGCACATGGTCCTCATCTAAATTTCAATGAAAAACTTCCAGTTTCCGCTATGGAAGCAGGAGCGGATATCTGTGCTCAAAGTACACATAAGATAATAGGTGCATTAACTCAAGGTTCATTATTACAAGTTCGTTCAAAACGTGTTAGTATTCCAAGAGTTAAACAAGTCCTTAACTTAATGCATACAACATCGCCATCATATATTTTAATGGCATCTTTAGATACAGCAAGAAGACAAATTGCATTAGAAGGTAAAGAATTGTTAGATAAAACAATTGAATTATGCAATTATGTACGTGAAGAAATCAATAAAATTCCTGGCTTCTACTGTTTTGGAGAAGAAATATTAGGTAAGCCTGGTGCCTATGCCTTTGATCCAACAAAGATTACTATAACTTGTAGAGATTTAGGGATAACAGGATACGACCTTGATATGATTTTATCAAATAAATATCATATCCAAATGGAATTATCCGACTTATACAATGTTCTAATAGTTGGCTCTTTTGGCGATACAATGGATGGTATGGAAAGATTATTTAAAGCATTAAGAGAAATAAGTACTGAGTATTATGGAAAAGGAAGTAAGAAGGCTGACTTTATAGATATCCCTCAGATTCCAGAACAAATACAAATACCAAATGAGGCCTTTAACAGCGTAAAAACTTCTGTTAAACTTTCTAGCAGCGTAGGAATGATAAGTGGAGAATTCCTAATGGCATATCCACCAGGAATACCAGTACTATGTCCAGGTGAAAAAATAACTCAAGAAATAGTTGATTACGTACAAAAACTTAAAGATACAGGATTATACGTTCAAGGTACAGAAGACCCTGAAGTTGAATATATAAAAGTTGTTAAGGAAGAGGATGCAGTTTACATAGATGTTACTTAAACTCTGCGCTCTTGACTTAATAGACAATTAATTAAAACTTTATTGTAATAGAATTATTTTCATATGATATTTTATTAACCCCTAACAAATTATTGTTAGGGGTTATTTTAAGTAAAAGTATTTTAATATCTTTTAAAGGAAATAAGATTAAAGATATTCATTAAATAAGAAATATCCAAAAATCTCTATTTTCTTATATGTTGCATCTTTTCTTCTGCTACTCTTTTTCCAGCATTGTCAACTAATTTTATGTATTGATTGTAATTCATACTTACCACATTACCATAAGCTCTCAATAGGTTTTGGAAATATCCCATAGTGTAATGAACTTTCATAAGATGTTCTGTATGTTTAGTGTTAAATAAGAATTTAGAGTTTCTTCTTCTCTTCTCCGCTTTTCTTTTAATGTCGCCATAAAACTCTGCTCCTTTACCTATAAGAAGTATTTTCTCATAGTTTACAGCTAGAGCATCTCTATAATAGGGTTGAAGAACTTCTATCATCCTTTCATTGAAGTACTCATACTTAAGTTTTTGTTCTTCTATAGCATCTTTTAAAATCCTTAACTTTTCATTATTCTTATTTCTAAGTGTAGGTAATTTTTTCATAATCTCAAGAACATTATCAATATTTTCTGGTTCTTTTTTCTTAAGTAGCTCTAGTCCAAAAATCATTTTCTCATAATCATTTTTATCTTTGTTTACTTCCCCTTCACTTTGAAGCGCTGACAAAACACTTCCTGGTTCCTCATTTAAATATATGTCCATATAGTAAAACAATTTGCCTAATCTCTCACATAAAAATTTATCTTCAATTATATTATCATTTTCATCTATGTACATATAGCACTCTGGTTCACTACTAAATTTTTTAAAAAACTTTTTAAAAAAGACCACTTCTCTAAACAATCTATCATGAAGCATAGCAGGTTTAGAAACTTTAATATCTTCTGTAGATTTTTTATAAGGTTTTAGCTTCATCATTAATTCCTTTGATGGTGCTGCATATATTGACATCTTAAACTCCTCCTGTTATGTATATAAAATCTATGCCATAATATAAAATTCAAATTTCTATAAGTTAAAAGTTATATGTATATTATAACAAATATTTTGAAAAATCCTATAATTAATTGTATCTTAAAGGTTTCCTATGATTAAGAGTTAGAATTTATTAAAAAGAGAGATAAATTATAACTTTAAAAACAAATTAGTTCTAATTATGATTCTGAAAAGTATCAACTATTTTCATATATATTAATTTTAGAATTGATATGTATTAGTATTATAATATCATAAAATTATTATAGATTTATAAATTATTTACATAATCAATATATTATTTTTTTCATATTATAAATTATATGATATAGCTTGTTAATACTATCTCTTAATTAAATTTAAACAAAATAAAGCATATTAACTAGCTTTTGAATATATCTAATCTAAAATCTTCTCTCTTAAATAGAAAACAAATTAATCCATAAATAAGTTTAAGAGGTACAATTATTATGAAAGAATATTTTAATCGTAAAGGCTCTGAGGAATCTCTAGATTGCACTACTGCAAAGAATTCTCATACTTCTAAAATTAAGCCGGCCTTAGGCTTAATCTATATTACTGAACCTTTTATATTAACTTTTCAACCTGGTGGAAAGTATATTCAAATTCCTTTTAATGCTTTCTTACCAGAGTCAAATGATGTAGCTATAAATCTTCCAAATATAACAATAGCTCAAGATGGAATATATGAAATACAACTTAATATGATAGTACTATTTCCAAGTATTGATGAAATTACTTTACTATCTCTTTTTGCTGGCCCTCTCAATGGAACTATTAGTATAAACGGTTCACCTATAATTGAAGGTACTTTCTTTTTTGGTCAATTGGTAGCTAAATCGCCAATACGACTGCCTTTTTTTAAATCAGTTATAACAAAATTGACTACAGGTGATAGAGTTGAAATTTTAGTTACCAATTTCCTATCTGAAGAAATTATAATTGAAAAGAGCACTCTATCAGTAGTACAAATTTCTTAATATTTTAATCGTTATAAGACAACAGATTTTATAAAAAACCTTAATGCAATTTGTAAAAACTTTGCCTTATGATAATATATTATTAAATTTAAAACCTAGCTCTATTATAAAGAGCTAGGCTTTTAGTCTTAAGCTTCCATACCTGCTTTTAAAGCTTGCTTATTTAATTCTATTGCCTTTGATGGAACTAAACTTGAAACTACGTCTTCCCAATCTATTTCATCAAGATTTAATGCCTTTAATAATGCACCTAATAATACTACATTTTGTGCTTTTATATTTCCAAGATCTTCAGCAATTTTTGCAGCATTTAAAGTCACTAGATTTTCTACTTTTTCTTTTAAAGATCCTATTACATTTTCTGGATAATTCTCAGCTCCTATTAATACTGGTACAGGATGAATTTCATAATCATTTACTACAAGGTGTCCACCCTCTTTTAAATAAGGAAGCGCTCTTAAAGCTTCACTTTTTTCAAATGCAACTATAACATCAGCTTTTCCTTTTTCAATTAACGGTGAATATACTTTTTCGCCAAACCTTACTTGAGTGGTAACACTTCCACCTCTTTGTGCCATTCCATGAACTTCAGACATCTTTACATCATAGCCATGTCTTAATAATCCTTCTGATAATATTTTTGAAGCTAATATAGTACCTTGTCCACCAACACCAATAAATAATATACTTTTAACTTCCTTCATATTATTCACCAACCTTCTCTATAGCTTTAAACGGACAAACTTGCTTACATAATTCACAACCATTACACATAGATTCATCTATTGACACTATACCATTTTGGAATTTAAGAGCCGGACAGCCTGTTTTTAAGCACATTTTGCATTTTCTACAAGTATCTTGATTTACTCTACAACTCAAATCTGCTCTTGCCTTTAATACTTCTTTTATTAATGCACAAGGTTGTTTTGTAATTATTACAAAAGGCTCTTTGCTTTTATGTGCTTCTTCCACTGCTTTCTTTGTTTCTTCTAATTTATAAGGATCAACAACTCTTATATTCTCCTTCTTAACCCCACAAGCAAGTACTAAATCTTCAAGATCAATCATAGGCGCAGGATTATTTTGAAGAGTTTTTCCTGTTCCCGGATTCTCTTGATGCCCTGTCATTCCTGTAATTCTATTGTCTAAAATTACAGTTACTATTGGAGTATTATTGTAAACTGAATTTATAAGACCTGTAACTCCTGAGTGGAAGAAAGTTGAATCTCCTATAAATGAAAATACTTTTTTATCTTCTCTCTTAGCTATCATTGAAGCTCTTTCAATTCCTATTCCACCGGAAATTGAAGCACCCATACAAATTACTGTATCTGCTACATTAAGAGGTGCATTCATACCTAAAGTATAGCAGCCTATATCATTTGCAGCTATTACATCTTTATATTTAGATACTGCATAGAATATTCCTCTATGTGGGCATCCTGGGCATAATACTGGTGGTCTTGAAGGTGGTCTTACATCTACTGAATATTTAATCTCATTAACATCACCTAAAATAGCTTTTCGAATTATATCTGGATTTAACTCATCACAAATCGGTATTATTTCTTTACCTTTACAGTTAATACCTAACACTTTAGCTGCATTTTCTAAGTATGGATCATTTTCTTCTACTACATATATGTTTTCCACCTTGGAGGAAAATTCTTTAATCATTTCATCTGGTAGTGGATAACTCATTCCAATTTTTAAATATGAAGCATTATCACCAAATACTTCTTTACAATACTGATAGGAAACACCACTAGTTATTATTCCTATTTTAGTATCTCCCATTTCAATTTTATTTAGCTCACAGCTATTCGAATATTTTCTTAGCTTCTCTAATCTTTCTTCTACTTCATAATGTTTTAATTTAGCATGCCCTGGAGTCATTATATATTTTCTTATATTTTTTTCATAAGGTTTTACTGCAACTTCTTGTTTTTTACCTGGTTCTACAATAGTTTTAGAGTGAGAAATTCTTGTAGTAACTCTAAATAATACTAAGGTATCAAATTCTTCACTAATTTCATAAGCCTTTTTCATAAAATCTAAACATTCTTGAGAATCTGACGGCTCTAACATTGCTACTTTAGCATGCGGAGCATAAAATCTATTATCTTGTTCATTTTGAGATGAATGCATTCCTGGATCATCTGCTGTGATTACAACAAATCCTCCATTTACACCTTCATATGCCATTGTAAATAATGGATCAGCAGCCACATTTAATCCAACATGCTTCATTGTAGTTAAAGCCCTAGCCCCTCCTATTGAAGCTCCAGCTGCAACCTCAAAACCAACTTTTTCATTCGGAGCCCATTCAGCATAGACACCTTCATAAGTTGCAAAGTTTTCTAAAATTTCTGTACTTGGTGTACCTGGATAAGCAGAAGCAACATGGCAACCTGCTTCATAAGCACCTCTTGCTATTGCCTCATTTCCAGTCATGATAACTTTATTCATATCTTCCCCTCCATATTCCCCTAATATCTGTTACTTATTTAGAATTTAACTTTTATAAAAACTAATTAAAATAATAAATCTTTAATTAATTTGCTTTAAATAACTTAATCTTTCATAATGAGTTTTATCTTTAAAATACATGAAATAAGGTGTATATTTATAATTAAACTAAAGTCGCTCCAAGAGCTATTGAATACAATTTAGACTTAGCACTATCTGCTCTTGATACTAACACTACAGGACACTTTGCTCCTACAATTACTCCTGCACTTTCAGCTTTTGCAAAATAAGTTAATGACTTTCCTAAAAAATTTCCTGCTTCAATATTAGGAACAAGCAATATGTCTGCTTCTCCTGCTACATCACTAACAATTCCTTTATGTTTTGCTGCCTCCCTAGAAATAGCATTATCTAAAGCTAATGGTCCATCAATTATGCATCCTTTTATTTGTCCTCTTTTATTCATCGAAGCTAACGCTGCTGCATCTAATGTTGCTTGCATACTAGGATTTACAACTTCAACTGCACAAATGACTCCCACATTTGGACATTCTATATCTAAAGCATGGGCAATTTTTACTGAATTATTAATTATTCCAACCTTATCTTGAAGTTCTGGGTATGGCACCATTCCTCCGTCAGTTAAAAACAGTAATTTATGATAACTAGGAACATCATAGACCATAACATGAGATAATAAATTACTTGTTTTTAATCCTGCTTCCTTATTTAAAACTGCCTTTAACAAATCAGAGGTACCTAACATACCCTTCATTAAGAAATGTGCCTTTCCTGTTGAAACTAACTCTACTGATTTCGCAGCTGCTTTTTTAATATCTTTTTCATCAACAATTTCAGATCCAGTTAAATCTAAGTCACCTTCTGCAGCAATTTCTTGAATTTTTTCCTTATCCCCAACTAATATAACATTAACTATATTTTCTCTAACAGCTTGTACTGCTGCTTCCAAAACAACTTTATCCTGTGCAACCGCAATTGCAAGGGTTTTTCTCTCTCCAAGCTTTGCCTTTTCAATTATTTGATCTAATTTTTTAATCATAAATTCCTCCTTAGATAACAAATTCTTTATAATATCCCCCTCTTTTTTTGAAAATACCTAAAGTAAAGTCATAAAATTATCTTTGGTCAACTCCATTAAAGCATATGACTTTTCAGACAAATTAATGTTGAAAACTTTTTTGCATATAACCTTTTTGGCATAAAAACTTTAAAATTATTCTTAATTTAAGTATAAAGATTTAAAATATTTTGTCAATTTTAGCAGCTAAAGTGCACATAATATTTTTTTATATCAAAAAAACGTGAATAAATCACGTTTTTCTGATAAATTTTCTATATTAAAGACATTTTTTGATTATATAAGTAAATTTACAATATCATTGCTGCTATAGTCCCAAAGATTAGTAGAGGTATATTATAATGTAAGAATGTAGGTACACAGGTATCCCAAATATGATCATGTTGACCGTCTACATTTAGCCCTGATGTCGGTCCAAGAGTACTATCTGATGCAGGTGAGCCAGCATCCCCTAGAGCACCTGCAACACCTATCAAAATAATTATAGCTGGTATACTAAATCCTAAACTTACTCCTAGTGGACAGTATATAGCTGCTATAATTGGAATAGTTCCAAAAGAACTTCCTATCCCCATAGTAACTAACAGACCAACTAAAAGCATCAATAATGCGCCTAATAATTTACTTCCTCCAACCATGCCTGCGACTGCTGCTACTAGCGCCTCAACTGCTCCAGTTTCCCTTAATACATTCCCGTATCCTGCAGCTACTAACATTACAAAACCTATGAATCCCATCATTCTAATGCCACCATCCATAAGATCATCAATTTCACTCCATTTAATTGCTCTAGTTATAAATAATACAATTAAAGCACATAATCCTCCTAATGGAAGTGATTCTGTAACAATTTGAACAACAAAAGCAGATATTGCTGCTAAAAGAGCAAACCAATGCTTAGAAGTCATTTTTATATCTTCTGTTTCTGGTACTAATTCTTGTATAGAAATATCTTTATATTCTCTTGGTTTTCTGTAAGAAATAAATACAGCTATTAATAGACCTAAAAACATTCCTAGTCCCGGAACCCACATAACTTTTGCAATCATGTTATTTGTAACATTTAGCCCATTTGATATCATTTGATCTCTTATAATATTATGGAATATAAGCCCAAATCCAATTGGCAAAGTTATATATGGTGCCTTTAGTCCAAAGGTTAAAGCACAAGCAACTCCTCTTCTATCAATCTTTAACTTATTCATTAACATTATCAATGAGGGAATTAAAATAGGAATAAATGCTATATGAACTGGTATTAAGTTTTGTGAGAAACAGCTTATAAAAGCTATTAATAAAACAAAAGCTATCTTTTTATCTTTAACTATATTAGCTATTTTCTTTGCTAGTATAGTTGCTAATCCTGTCTTATTTACCGCAACAGCTAAAGCTCCCAATAAAATATAACTCAAAGCTGTTTCTGAGTTTCCTCCCATTCCATTTATTAGGACCTCCATAGCCCCACCTACAGTCATTCCTGATGATAATCCTGCAACAATTGCAGAAATTAAAATAGCTATTATTACATTGAGCTTAAAAAGACATAGAACTATCATAACCATAACAGAAATAACTACTGGATTTAATAATATCATAATAAAAGCCCCCCTTTAATTCGTAAATATACTTACTATTTACTAAATTTTAATATTTGAATAATTAATGCAACTAATATAAAAAATACTAAATTAATCTTTTATGATAATTAATTTTCTTCTTCACAATTATATGCTTATAAATGCTCTATAAACTGAAAAATGAATTGATAATGCTGTGAGCAACCATACTATTTGCTATAGAGCGAGATTTACAAACAATTATTTCTAAAACAAAGGCAACAATAAATGTCCTTATAAAAACAAATATAGAATAACTACCTAAATAATAAATATGATCTAACATAAATAGTGAGGATTGAAATATTAAAATCCATGATTCTTTCCGCTGAAACTTTCGTAAATAACCCCAAATAAATCCTCTAAAAAGTGGCTCTTCACTAATTGCAGCATAGTTAAACTGAAACAAAGTTACTGGTAACAATTGAGAAATTTTTATATATCCTAATTTATCAACGGACTTGAATCCAGTTATTAAAAACTAAATACAATCCCTAATATAATAGAAATTATTAATTCAATAATTACTTTCTTTAAGCTTTTCTTTGGTAATGAGAATTTGTGATTAATTAATAATATTAATAAGAATATTGCCATAATTAAAGTTATACAATCAAGAAAATTATATTGTAGATTATATTGTATTTTTTAATAATTATTAGTAAAAAGGTAACTAAAAGCCTATTATAGGCATTATAGTAAATAATATCACTGAAAAAAATGTAAAATTAAATTGCGATAAATTTTTTCTTTCATCTATTATCAAAATAGAAGTTAATAAATAAGTACCGTTCGTAAAAATGCTATTCACTATACTAGTATCTAAAGATAATATTTCAAAAGTAACTGCAAATATAAAAGGAAATCTCAAAAATAACAGTAAAGTCATTAGGATTATTGGAATAAACTTATATGAAAGCCTATAATCGTTTATTTTAATTATAAGTCCTCCCTTATTTTCATTATTTAACCTAATAAAATCATCTAGTCAAACTATTATTACTAAATTACCTAATTAAATGCTTTTTATAATGTATTACATATATGTTTCCATAAATTAACTAAATATTCTGATTATTATTTTTGATTTTTTAAAACATGATTGCTTACAAAATAAAACTACAATTTTTCTATCCTTATGAAATTAAATTTAATATATTATTATATTAACATAAAATATAATGCTTAATATACCCCATATACAGAAAATCAACAAAAAGTTCATTTTTGTTAAACTCTTTATTTAAGGGACGGTTCATTTTATTCCTATAAAAATACCACAATTTACCTAAACATAATTCTAAATTGAATATAATTATGAATTGTTCTTTAAAAATGGCATAAAATACATCCATAAACTTAATATAATTATGAACCGTCCCTTAAAGATGATAATTTGGAAAGAATAATATATTTTAATGAGTTATTTCTATCTTATTGATTGAGATTTTTATTTTATTTTTAGCTTGTCCTATTACATATACATATATTCAACTAATGTATAAAAAATTTTATTTTAAACTATCATGCTATTTTCTGAGTATTTAAATCTATTAATTCATCTAGTATAGTTTTGTAAAATTTATCTTTAATTATCAATTCTACTCCATATTTACAAAGTATAGATACATTAGATTGTGTTATATTCTCTAGTGTTTTACATATCTCTTTTTGACTTTTACCACTAAACTGAGTTAAAAGCACTACATACATAGCCTTTGCTTTTCTACTTTCTCTCCTATGCTTTAATTTTAACTCTATATGTTCAATTCCTGTCTTCTCACAGACAAAATTGCTTATTTCCCTTTCTGAGCAATTTCTAAGTAAAATAACTTTTTCGCTTCTATATTCTGACTTATCATTTTCAAATTCCATTTCTTTAAGTTTTTCTTTTTCTACATTAAACATAGTTTTATAATAGTTCTCTCTTGCTCTTCTTTTTCTCCTACCAAAGAAACTCATTATATATTCTTCATTACAAAGATTAAATCTGTTTTTTTCTAGTCCTAGATACAATGATAGACTTGAATATGTGTACTCTTCTGGCTTTTCTTTATATTCTTTTATATCTACTGGATTTCTATGTATATATTTAGAAACTTCTATTAAGTATGCATCACTATTTATAGGTTTGCTTTTATATCTATCTCTAAATACTGGTCCTTTATGTTTCTTACACTTTCTAAGATATCCTCCATATCTTAAGTTAAATTTTTTCATCATTTTACTTAAGTCTCCGCCATTAATATCTATCAAAAAATGGGTATGAGTATCCATTAAACAATAAGCGTAAACTTTAAAATTTTCTTCAATCTGCAATTTTCTTAAGATTTGAAGCATTTTTTCTTTATCTTCATCATCATAAAACAAAGGTTTATCAGGAAAACTTCTAGTCATAACATGATATATTCCACTCTCACTTAATACTCTAGCTATTCTAGCCACCTTAAATCCTCCAATTACTATAGTTTTTTATAATTATTGACATTGTCCAAAACCCTAAACATGTTTTTCAATGATAACTTAGAAATTTAATATTTTAAATGAACCGTCCCTAATATAAAACCTACCATCTAATTTTCAATCTCTTTCACTATATGTAACTTTGTACTATAATAAAAATATATTAAATTAATTATGGAGGCTTATTATGCTAAGAACAATCGCTTGGTACACGCATTTTGCAACAAGTTTGCTTGGGAAAACTCCTCAAATGTATAAGGTGAAATCTTTAGAAAAGCAAGGTAAAATAGAAGATAAAATAGATTATGTTCACAAAGTTACATCTAAGTGGGCAATGTCTCATGTAAAGATGAGTGGTGCAAAGGTCACAGTAATTGGACAAGAAAACATACCTGAGCATATACCTGTAGTTTTTATGAGTAATCATCAAAGTAACTTTGACATTGCACTATTTATGAGTTATATTGATAAACCTAAAGGATATATTGCTAAAGTTGAGATGGAAAAAGTTCCCTTGATTCGTACATGGATGAAATACATGAACTGTGTATTTATGGATAGAAGTAATTTGAGAAAGTCAGCACAAGCAATCATAGAAGGTGTACAAATATTAAAAGGAGGGTATTCTCTTGTTATTTTCCCAGAAGGTACAAGAAGTAAAGGTGATATAATGAGAGAATTTAAAGCAGGAAGCTTTAAATTAGCTACTAAAGCAAAGGTACCAATTGTACCAGTTACAATTCAAGGATCATATAAACTAATGGAACAAAACGGTAATAGAATTAAACCTGCAGATGTTAAAATGATTATTCATCCAATGATAGAAACTGCAGAACTAACAAAAGAAGAACTGGATAATCTACCTGCTCAGGTAAAACAAATTATCGGGAGCAAATTGCCTAAATTATAAAAAAATCAAAATACACACTAATTTCTTAGAAATTTTTAGTGTGTATTTTGATTTTTAACATAAAAGATTATTTCAAAATATAAAATAAATCATGAACCATCTCTCTCATATTGCATTATCGAAGATTATCTTCATCAGAAAAATTTCGTACTTCGTTAATTCCCATCTCAACTAAGAATAATTCCTCTAGATAATCCATAGTTATGCCTTTATTATCAGCAAAAAAATTATTTAGACGCTCTCTATCATTTTTTACTAAAACAATAGAATCCAATTCTTGCTCCATATTTTGATTGTATAAATTTTCATTATGTTCATCAAATAATTTAATAATTTCTTTTGAAGACAATTTAGTTTTATTTTGAAACATATATTTATAAAAGATAAATTTTTTATTGTTATGAAATAACTTGAGTTTACACTTTCAACTTTAGATTTATCATCTAAATCTAATCCTATTTCTTCTTTAACTTCTCTTTTTATACATTCTATGGGCTGAAGTTCATTTTCTATAAAGTTCTCTTTACTAATAGCTCCCCCAATAAACTTAATGTTACCTGGTAAAGAAGTATCACTTGACATTTTTCCTAAAACATAATAATTATCATTTGTAATAAAAAGAGCACTAGTTGCAATGGATCTACATATATATTCTCCTTGAAAATCTTGTTTTACAGTATATAAATAGTGTGCATAATCAGTTTTTAAAATTCTAAAAATTAGACAATTGTCATTTTCAAATTTTATACTTGATATAGTATATAATTCTCCATTTGTATATTTTTTTCCGGAATTAATCAATTCATTCCAATTATTTTTAATTTCTCTATTCAAATAGTTAGGTAATTCAACATTTCTTTCCTCATAAATAAATTTATATTTTGGTGACATGCTATAAATTGAGTTACTAAGCATAATATAATCCCCTTTACATTCTTTAATAATTTATATTTGTCTAAATGTGTAAATTATCTTTTTTAAATTTATACACCTAATATATTCATTATCTTTAAGTTTCTCAATTATCATATCATCAAGATAATTGATTTATCCTAGGCATCTATTCTAAATTACTTAGTATTATAATTATATCTTATTCGTTAATTGCTAACGCTAGATAAAACCTTAATAAATTTACTGCTAGCTTATATTTTTTAGAGAAGGATTCATCTCAACTTTTATAAGATATTAAAATATAATTTGTAAAATAAATTATGAACCGTCCCTTACAATTTTAAATACCTTTAAAATAACTATCAATTAAACATTTTTGATTTATTGTTATTATGTTATTGGGAATTTCTTTGTTTAATGAACATACTGCCATTTTATATTCTGATTCAATATTAAATTTTCTAAAATTACATTTCTTTAGTTCATTTTTTGTAATCAGCTCAATATTTTCGTATTCATCTATATTAATAGAAAATGATTTTAAAGGTATTGTTAAGCCTCTTCCATCTGCTTTAATATAACTTTCTTTCAAGGTCCATATTTCATAAAATTTATCTAGTTGAGTTTGTAAATCTCCTTTTAATATAAAATTATATTCATCTTTAGAAAAGAAACTTTGAGCTATCCCCTTATAATCAATAGATTCTATTTTTTCAATATCAATTCCTATAGGCTTATCATCAACAGCACATACTACAAAATCACCTGAATGAGAAAAGTTAAAATTAAAATCCGAATAGCCTTTTAAATATGGTTTTCCCTGTTCATTTTTTTCAAATATTATATCTTTATTGTTTATATTTAAGTTTTCAAAAATTATATTTCTAATTAAAATCTCTGAAATTAAAGATCTAATTTTATCTTTTTTATTTATAAACTTATTTATCTTATATTTTTTCTCTACATCAATGTATCTAGTTAAATTATTTAATTCTGATTCACTAATATCTAAAATTTTCGCTACATAAATTTTCATAAAACTCTCTCACCTACATCTTTATTATTCATAATTACTATTATACACAGATTTTATGTAATATTTTGTAATATATTGTTTTTTACATATTTTATATTTATAAGGTGTTTTATGTATAATAAAAAAAGATGATTCCTGCACAATACAGAAATCATCTTCTTAATTCAACATAGCCTTTTTTAAGCGTTTTATAGGGTATATTTTAAAATTTAATTATCAAATCTCTTCTATTTACTTATAATGTTTCTATTCCAATTACGTTATACTTTTCAGTATTAATGGCATTTTTTATAGCTTCATCACTTACATCAGCCACTGTGTCAAGTAGAACATATTTATCTGATAGATTTATATCCACATTAGTTACGCCCTCTACATTAGTTACTGCTTTTTTTACATGTTTAGCACAATTTTCACACTTCATACCTTCAACTAATATTTTCTTTTTCATTTTATTTTTCCCCTTTCAAATGTGATTTTTTATTTAATCTATTATGGTATTTATAAATTATTTTTAACTTATTATTTAACTGGCTTAAATCTTTTTAGTCTTAAAGCATTCATTAATACTGATACAGAACTAAGACTCATTGCTGCTCCTGCTATCATAGGATTTAATAGTGGTCCTCCAAAGATATGAAGAACTCCCATAGCTATTGGTATTCCCAATGTATTATATCCAAATGCCCAGAATAGATTTTCTTTAATATTTTTAATAGTATTTTTACTTAACTGTATAGCTGTAGGAACATCCATTAAATCACTTCTCATAAGAACTATATCTGCAGATTCCATAGCAACGTCTGTTCCTGAACCTATAGCTATACCAATGTCTGCTTGTGCTAATGCTGGAGCATCGTTTATACCATCACCAACCATTGCAACTTTTTTACCTTCAGCTTGAAGTTTTTTAACTTCATTTGCCTTATCTTGTGGTAGAACTTCTGCTAGAATTCTATCTATTCCAACTTGTTTAGCTATAGCTTCAGCAGTTCTTTTATTATCACCAGTTATCATTGCTACTTCAATTCCCATTTCATGAAGCTTTTCTATTGCCTTTTTACTGTTTTCCTTAACAGTATCAGCAACAGCAATGATTCCAGCCATCTTATTGTTTATAGCTATATACATTGGAGTTTTTCCTTCTCCTGCTAATTTATTAGAAGTTGCTTCTAGATTTTCTAATGATATCTTGCTTTCCACCATAAGTTTTCTGTTTCCAAGTAAGATATCTTTGCCATCTATTTTAACTTCAATTCCATGACCTGGGATAGCTTTAAAGAAATCAAGCTTCTTAAACTCTAATCCTTTTTCTTCAGCGCCTTTTACAATTGCTTCACCAAGTGGATGTTCTGATCCTTTTTCTGCTGATGCAGCTAATTGCAATAAATCATTTTCTGTTATACCATTTGTAACAACTACATCTGTAACCTTTGGTTTACCTTCTGTAATAGTACCTGTTTTATCAAATACTATTGTCTTTATTTTGTGAGCAGTTTCTAGTGCAGCACCACTCTTTATTAAAACACCATGTTCAGCACCTTTACCTGTACCAACCATAATAGCTGTTGGTGTTGCTAGACCTAGAGCACAAGGACAAGCAATAACTAGTACAGATATAAATATTGTAAGTGAGAATATTTCTGATTCTCCACCAATGAAGTACCATGCTAAACCTGAAATAACTGCTAAGGTAATAACTATTGGAACAAAGTACCCTGAAATAATATCTGCAAGTTTTGCAATTGGAGCTTTAGATCCCTGAGCATCTTCTACAAGCTTTATAATTTGTGCTAAAGCTGTATCTTTGCCAACTTTAGTAGCCTTATATTTTATAGTACCGTTTTTATTTATACTTGCACCAATAATCTTATCGCCAACATTCTTTTCTACTGGAATACTTTCCCCTGTTAGCATTGACTCATCTACAGAAGTAGTACCCTCTACAACTTCTCCATCTACTGGCATCTTTTCTCCTGGTTTAACTACTATTACATCGCCTACTTCTACTTCTTCAATAGTAATTTCTACTTCTTTTCCGTTTCTTATGACTATAGCTGTTTTAGGGGCAAGTCCCATTAACTTCTTTATAGCTTCGGAAGTCTTTCCCTTAGAAACTGCCTCTAAATATTTACCAAGTGTTATTAAAGCAATGATTACAGCTGCTGACTCAAAATATAAATCATGAGCATACTCATGGTGTCCACCAAAAATTTTAACTGTAGCAAACACACCATAAAGGAATGCTGCAGATGTACCTATTGCAATAAGAGAATCCATATTGGGGCTTCTTTTAAACAATGCCTTAAATCCAACCGTATAGAATCTATTTCCAGCAATTATTACAGGTAATGTAAGTAATAATTGAGTTAAAGCAAATGCTATTGAATTAATATTGGGATTAATGAAGTCTGGAAGAGGAAGCCCTACCATATGCCCCATAGATACATATAGTAATGGTACTGTAAATATTGTAGATATAATGAACTTTCTCCATAAAAGTTTCATTTCTTTTTCTTTTCTTTCTTTATCTATATCTACCGTAGTTTCTTCTTCTCTTGCTTTATAACCTGCTTTTTCTATTGCTTTCTTTATATCTGAAACCTTTATCTTTGAAGGCTCATAGCTTATGCTTAACTTCTCAGTTGCATAATTAACATTTGCTTCTGTAACTCCATTAAGCTTTTTAGTTGCCCTTTCTACTGCTTTTGCACAGGATGCACAGGTCATTCCTTCTATCTTTAAGATTTTATTTGTGGAATCAGTAATAGCCTTATATCCTGCTTTCTTAACAGTTTCTTGAATATCTGCTACAGAAATCTTTGTTTCATCAAAACTTATATTTAATTTTTCTGTAGCAAAGTTAACATTTGATTCTGTTACACCTTTTAGCTTTTTAGTAGCTCTTTCTACAGCCTTTGCACAAGATGCACAGGTCATGCCTTCTATTTTTAATACTTTATTTGCCATATTTTTTTCCTCCTTAATTTAATAATAAAGTATTTTATTTACCAATTACTTTTGATAAAAGCTCTATAATTTCATCTATTTTCTCACCTGCATTATCGTGCTGAAAAGCTTCCATAACACAGTGGTCCATATGCTGTCTTAAAATCATCAAATTAGCTTTTTTTAAAAGTGATTGTGCAGCGATTATTTGATTTGACACATCTACACAATATCGCTCTTCCTCTATCATTTTAATAGTAGCTTCAATTTGACCTCTAGATATTTTTAGAGCCTTTACCGCTTCTTCTTTTTCTTTGTTCACCTTTTCACCTCCATACCCCCACCGGGTGTGGGTGTACTTTTATAATATTCCTAATAACTAAATCTGTCAACACTTTTTTATAAAAATTTTCATCGAGTTTTTATTTATATTAGTTATTAAGCAGAATCAAATTACATTTTATCGACTGATATTTATATCAAATTTTTAGATATATTAACTAGCAAAGCCATTATTATCTGCATAATAGATATAGTCATATCTACAAACCCCTCTAGGCATAAATAACAATAAGCATTTTTTCTTTTACTATTATGGTTTTATATAAATTTAAAATTGCTAAAGCTAACATTCGCTTTATTAATAGGAAATACATAATTGTTGAAAAATAAATGCTAAATAAAATGCCACTAACTAAGATAAAAAGCTTGATTAATAACCTTTTCTTTTTTAATTTCATAAAATAACTCTCATTATGATTAATTTTACGCATAAAAATAAGACCTACCATTGGTAAGCCTTTTTGCTAACCTTAAATATTGATTGTCATATATAGAAAATTATATATATCTACTGCATCTTTGCTAGAAATAGTATTTATTTTATATTATATAATGCTTATAATAACCCTTAAATCTACATTTTTATATATTAACATTTTTTTCTGCTACTAATGTAAATGCCTTGGAAATACCTTTGTCATAACCATCAGAAGACAAGTTTGGCTATTCATTTATGTCAATACATACTTTTTTCTTATTATTTAAATTATAGCTTTTCATATTTTCTATACTATATTAAGTTAGTAATTTCTTTTTTCATCATTTGAAATTCTCCTTCTAAATTTTAAACCTACTCCTCTTAGGTTACTTATTTTATTATACCTAAAAGAGGGTCCATTTTAATTCTTCCAAAAGGATAAGAATTAAAATGAACCGTCCCTTAAATACAATATCTTCTACTCTAAATTCAAAATATTTTTTGGAAATATTACACCATCTGATAATCTACTTATAATATTATGAGCAGTTTCATCAATATATGTTAATATTTCTTCATATGAAATATATATGGGTTCTGAAGCTTCATGTTTTTGATTTAGATTTTTTTCTAATACCCAATTTATGCCTAACGTTATTTCCTTATCCGCAATGTATCCATTGATGCAATGAGGTTCAACATTTTTTAATAAATTGAATATATCTTTCATTTCACTATTATCTTTTACAAACTTAAAATCATGACTATCTAAATCATATACGATCTTATCTCGAAATAATATATCAGTTGGCTCTATACGCAAAGTTTTCATTTTTGCCACAAAATTCCATAAAAAAAGCAGCATCCTAAGATGCTGCTTTTTTTATTCTTCACTAAGTTTGCGAAAACTATATAACACTCTGGAGCATCTCCAATAAAATAAAATGGATAACAAGTGGTCATAGTAAGTTTCGCATTATCTGCCGGCACAATTACCGTTTTATCATCTTTCTTGACTATTCGAGTTTCACTCACCTCATAAATAAATATTCCAGCTGACGTTTGCACAATCAATGAATCTCCTATTTTGAGTTCACCCATTTGGCTAAATACAGTATCTCGATGTGCTGAAAGAACACAGTTGTCTTCTTCGCCAGGTAGTGCACTTTCAAGAAAGTGGCCTATACCTTTTTTAACTCCTTATCACCAATTCCCTGTATAATGGGAAATTTTCGCTTTAGAGTTGGCATTGTAAGAGTTCCAAAGTTATCTCCATTCTCAGGCTTATAAATAACTGTACTTTTATCGTAAAAGTCTAACTCAGATGAATACTCTATATTATCAGTCCTCCATCATAAGAATTTTTTGGCTATGACCATATATTAATTAATGACCAAGAAATACATCCTAAGCCTAGGACTATAATTCCTAGACTTAAGACTTTTACTAATGATAACTTTTTAAAGGATAACTTAAATTTGCTCATGACGCTTTTTAAATACAAATACACCTGCACCTAGTAATGATATTATAGAACCTGCTAGTAATATTCCGCATGTATTTGTAGCAGTATTGAAAAGTCCCCTTTTCCAACTATAGTCACTTTTATCTCTTTATTTGACCCTGTTTTTTCTGCTGGCCTTGGTTTTTCTGCTGATCCTGTTTTTTCTGCTGGCCTTGGTTTTTCTTTTGACCCTGATTTTCATTTGACTCTGGTTTTTTAGTATCATCCGCAATCTCTACCCAAATAGGATTTGTAACTGCATAGTGACCTTTTCCATCAGTTGCAACAAAACTATACCATGTATTTTTTGTTGGTTTTACATCTAGTTTATAGTTAACAGCATCTTGTGTATTATCAAAATCTTTTGATGCAATAATCTTACCTTCGCTGTAAACATCAATATGATTTAATCCATTAACAGCTTGGATTTCTGTATTTAGTGTGTATTTTTTACCTGCTTTGACTTTTTGTGTTGTACCAAACATTGTGTTTGCTTTTGGTGTAAATATAGGTCCCATTGTTACATAACTATGACCATCTTTTATTGTTTGAAGATACTTTTCAGTTGTATTTTCCCCTTCAATATAAGCATATAATCTGATAATTCCTGGGTATAATCCTGAAGTTACATCGTGTTGGTCTGAACCTGCACTTAAGTATTTTTTAATACCTTTATTCCAATATCCCATTGCAGAATCTAATGCTCTTTTATCCATGTTAGTACTATCAGTTAAATCAATTGTAGATTGTAATTCAAGTAAATCGAAATCTTCAGTACCTTCATCATATCCACCTTTAACGCTATCTCTATTATAGAAGAAACCATATTCTGTATATGGATGATTAACAACTACAAGAGCACCCATATCATGTCCAGCTTTAATTATTTCTGCTGGAGTTAAATCTGGGGAAATCGGATCCTTTGTATAATCAGCACCTAAAATACCCCAATGACCCCAACCTGGAGAAACTTCAATACTTGGAATAAATCGTCTGTTACCTTCTTTGGCTAATTCAGCCATAAGAGGATCATTTACTACTGCATCATGATCAGAAACAAGGTTATAATTTAAACCTGCTGCAACTTGAGCTTTATATAGTTCTTTAACTGGTGTTGCACCATCACCAAAATCTGCATGTTGATGGTTGTCCATACTATACCAATTTCTTGAATTTGTTTTTATTAATGTAGGAAGTACAACTTCTTCATTAAGCGTTTCACCCGGCTTTATTGTTTTTGTTATTGTAGCTGGAAGTGATTCATAATCACTGGCACGTGTAATTGTAAAGGTTACAGGATTCTCAGGAGCTGATACCTCAAATTTAGCTTCATGTGTTTTTGGATCTGTAAAGAATACATTTCCCCCAAGTGTTTTAAATGTTGATGTAATTCCTGATACAGTTACCTTGAAATCAACTGGATTTCCATTTTCATCAACAGCTTTAAGAGAAGCTTGAGCTCCATCTTTAACCATAAAATCTAAGGTTGAATTTTCTGTTAGGTTTAACTTCTTAATATCTGACGGTGTATATCCCTTAGCTTCAACATGAACCTCATATTCATCTTTTGGTAAATCAAATTCAAAATGACCATTTTCATCTGTTATTTTCCAAGCAAATGGCTGCATAATATCTTTTTTAAGTTGTTCTTTACCATGAGATTTTACAGTTTCCTTATAAGAACCTTTTTTACTAATTACTACAAATGCATCTTTTACAGAATTTCCTTTCGAATCCTTAACTACACCGTTTACATTCGCTGATTGAATTGTTGGATCTTTTTCTATGAAGCGTTCAATAATAGGTGTTGTTTCACCTTTATCTGAGACTAAAATTTCACCTGTATAAATACAGCTCTTTCCTGGTTCAATTGTATTATTTGCATAGACATCCTTATATCCACTTGACCCTTTATATGTATTTGCCCCATCTAATTGAACGGAAACAGCATAATTTTTATCATAAGTTACAACGTAATTTCCAAATCTTTCATTAACATCTTTATCAGCACCAATTCCGATACCAGTTATTTTTTTGTCCGGATAATATCCAAAAGGTCCAAAAGTGCTAGCAGCTAAAGTACTAATTGAATATCCTCCATACATGTTTTCATAAACATCATTTCCTTTTGGATTTTCAACAATTGTTTTTAAACCAATGTAATTTTTATCATCTTCTAATGTATACTCAATTGTGACATTTAAAGGTAATTTATGTCCTGCCGTCCAATATCTTGTTTTAGCAGTAACAACAACCTTATTCTCTTCTATTTTGTATGTAATATTTTCCTTTGGATTTTTTTGTAGATTTTCACCATTAAATGCTCCTGTAGATGTCCAGTAATTGTTTAGAAATTCAATATCATTTACTAAATCAACACCAAATTTGCCATCTTTCATAATAGCAACATCAAGGATACTTCCATTTGTCATGTTCCAGTAGTTATTTGTTCCTACTGCAAAAGATGCAGCAATTTTATCATTGTATATTGTAAAATCGTCTGCGTGAATAGCCATACCTTGATTAATAGGTGTAGCACCCTTAACAACTCCAACATCTGCCTTGACAGGCCTTGTTAATAACATTGAACACAATGCATAAGCACCCAATAACAACGATAATTTTAATTTCTTAGATTTCATAACTATGTCCCCCTTAATTCGGCTAATAAAAAATTTTATATTAATTAAAAAATTAATAATCAAAGTTAATTTGTTTCTATTTCATACTTGAGTTAATAAAAAACATATAAATTATATTAATTAATTGATAGGTAAAAAATACAATATAACCTATATTAATTCCTTTTATTGAAAATTATAGCACAATTCCAATAAAATCAAAGTTTTTTTATATTTTAAATTTTTAACTCATTAAATTAAATTGTAAATTAATATTAATAAAAAAATCCATTCAATATAATATATCGTAAAATATGGCTGAATAGTTAAGCCTAAATTATTTAGTATGTCAAAAAGCCCTAATCACTATTTATATAGCAATTAGGACTTTATACCTTACTTATTTCTTGTTTTAACATTTCAATGAACTCCTCTGAATAGAATTATTTCTTTTTCTGTTCAATTAATTCTGCTCTTCAAAAGTCTCGCTATCTTCATTTCTATATTTCTTCTCTGACTCAAGAGGTTTCCTCCTGTTTTTTCTCTTCTTTTTTTCAAGCTTAATTATTCATAATCGATGAATTCAAACTCTTTTCTTCTTCCTTTTCCCAATCTTTTTATATTCTTTTTTGAATAAGCAAAAAGCTCACAGGCATAGCCTGTGAGCTCTAAAATCAAATCTTTTTTATAAAAACAGAGGTTTATTATTTAGTTATAATTACTTGCTCAGCTTCACAACAGCCTCACAATGCGGCGTATGTGGGAACATATCTTTCAACTTAACTTTTTCCACTTTATATCCATTTGCTGTTAGCACTTGTAGATCTGTTGCTAAAGTTTTTGGGTTACAGGATACATATATTATTTCCTTTGCATTAAACTTTATTACATAGTCTAGTGCTACTGGGTGTACTCCTGCTCTTGGTGGGTCTAGAATTATTATGTCTGGTTTTGCAGTTATATTTTGTATTACTTTTGCTACGTCTCCAGCTATAAATTCACAGTTGTTTAAATTATTTAATTTAGCATTTTCTTTTGCTGCTTCCACTGCTTCTTCTATCAGCTCTATACCTATTACCTTTTTAGCATTTGGAGCTACAATTTGCCCTATAGTACCAGTTCCACAGTATAAATCAAATACTACTTTTGAGTCTGAATCTCCTAAGAAATCTCTTACTATACTATAAAGTCTTTCAGCACCTTTTGTATTAGTTTGGAAAAAGGCAAATGGATTTATTTTAAAGTTTAATCCTAATAAATTTTCTATTATATATGGTCTTCCATAAAGTATTTCCACTTTATCTGCTTGAACTACATCGGATAAAGAATCATTTAATGTATGTATTATTCCTGTGATTTTTCCTGTGAGTTTTAAAGATTTCAACTCTTCTATGTAAGGTGTAAAATCATATTCTCTCTGAGTTGTAGTTACTATATTTACAAGAATTTCCTCTGTATTTATTGCCTTTCTTATCACTAGGTTTCTTAGATATCCCTCATGCTTTAAGACTTTATAATATGGAAGATCTGTTTTCTTAAAGTGTTCTAGAGTTGTATATAATATAGCTCTAAAGTCTTCATCTACAATTTTACATCTATCTACTGTTATTATACTAAAATTTTGATTTTTAACATGCATTCCTAAAGTAAGTTCTCCGCCTTTTTCCATATCTCCAAAGGTAAACTCCATCTTATTTCTATACTCTAGTTCCTTTGGACTCCCTTCAATCCCTAGAAATTCATATTCAGTTATACCTGCATTATCTAAAAGCTTTAATATCTGTTCACTTTTAAGTTCTAGTTGTTTTTCATAAGATAAAAATGCATGGCTACATCCACCACATTGATTAGATATTTCACAATGAGGAGTTATTTTATAATCTACATCCTCTAAAACTTCTATTAGTTTAGCTTCTACTCCATTAGAGTTTTTCTTAGTAACTTTTGCTCTTACCTTTTGTCCTGGTAATGTATTTTTTATAGCTACTTTCTCTCCTTCATGAAAGGCAACGCCCTTACCTGGAAATTCTGTAGTTTCTATTAAAAATTCATATTCTTTTCTTTTTCTCACTAGTATCTTCTCCTATTCTTTAATACATAACTTAAGAAATTAGGAATTATCAATGGACACTTTAAAAATTAGTTTTGCTAAAGCTGATTTCTTCTTGAATTCTCTTATAATTTATTAATAATTACTCTTCATTATCAACGATTGATTGTAAATTATTGTTCTCTTCTTCACTTTTTACTAATTTTAACTTTGAAGCTTTTTGTCCAAAAGTCATTCCATCCTTTTTTAATGTCATTACAACATTATATATTATATATGTAATTAAGTATAATACCAATATAGTTTGAATTTTTTCCGCAATAAAATACCCAAATATTCTTAGTATAAAGTCTAATATAACAGTACTGAAAGCTGAAATTCCTAACATAACTAATAAATCTATTATTGTAGTTTTGAATATTTCTTTAAAGCTTATTATATGTTCATTATTATTGCTCATTTTATCTCTCCTTATAAATATTAATAAATTCAAATGATAATCTTTATTTAATTATAATTTTAACTTCTTTATGTATAATACTAATGTGAAAAATATTTATTTTAGACATATGCAAGAAAATAACTAGCTAATATGATAGTATTTTAGAAATCCCCTTCTAAATATCATAGATACCCTTTATAATATTACATGGATTATATATTGTTAGGGGTGTTAATATGTTAGCTAAATTAATTTTTTTATCTATTGCTTGTTTTGCCGCTGCCTTTATTGATGCTATAGCAGGTGGTGGAGGACTTATAAGTCTGCCAGCCTACTTAATGGCAGGAGTATCTCCACATCTTAGCCTTGGAACTAATAAATTTGCTTCTACTACCGGTTCTTTTACTAGTGCTTATAAGTTCGGGAAATCTGGTTTTATTAACTTTAAGCTATTAAAGTTCCTTGTACCATTTACTTTAATAGGTTCTGTATTAGGCGTTAAAACCGTATTATTAATTGATCAAGAATTCCTTTATCCCTTAGTATTAGCTTTAGTTTTAGGCATAGGAATATACACATTGTTTTCAAAAAATATAGGTAGTGAAGATAATTTTTCTGGTCTTACAAAGAAAAATATAATAATTGGTATATGCTTTGCATTTTTACTTGGTTTTTATGATGGATTTTTCGGTCCAGGTACAGGTTCTTTTTTAGTATTTGGATTAATAAAAATTTATAAATTTGATTTTTTACATGCTTCTGCTAATAGCAAATGTTTAAACTTTGCAAGTAATATCTCCGCACTAATTACTTTCGCTATAAGTAACTCTATTGATTATAAGATTGGATCAGTAGTAGCAATATTTATGATATTGGGTGCACAAGCAGGTACAAAACTTGCCATTAATAAAGGCTCTAAAATAATAAAGCCTATATTTGTAACCATGTCTTTAGCTGTTGCAATAAAAATGCTCTTTAGTTTACTGTAAACAAAAACTATGACAATTTCATGACAAAATAAAATAGATGTTTATATTGGGCTGTTATAAACATCTATTTTATTTTGTTTTCAACTTAAAAATTATTAGTTATTTAGTTAATTCTCGATATGTGATTTTGTTATACCTACTTCTTCTAAGCTTTCTTCCTTTCCTTCCATTGAGTTATCCTTTACCGAACGTGAAAGTATTATAACTGATGCTATTATAAATATTCCTCCAACAAAGAGTTCTATAGTTAAAGTTTCTTTAAATATTATAATTCCCATAATTACTCCAACAATAGGTTCAAAAGTACTCAATATAGCTGCATTTGAAGTTCCTATTATCTTAACACCATGAAGAAATAATATAATAGCTACTATTGTAGAGATTACGGACACTCCTAATACCGCTAAGGTAGAATATATATTCAAAGTTGTTATAAGCTCTCCCTTTACTCCTCCATATAAAATCATTGCAATTGCTGAAAATAACGCAAGATAGAAGGTTATAACTTTATTATCTAAGTCCTCTAAAGCTTTGCTTGCCATACTAACAACACAAGCTGCATAGCTTAATCCTGAAAATAATGCCAAGAAACTTCCTTTAAGACTTATCCCACCTATATCCATGCCCACTAATATATATATTCCTATTAAAGATAATAATAAGGATATTATTTTATGTTTATTTAACTTTTCCTTATAAATTATAAAAGACAATAAAGTTACTAAAGCTGGATATATAAAATGCATAGTAGTAGCTAAACCTACTGTAATATAATTATATGATAAAAATAAAGTTAAAGCCGTGGTAGAATACCCTGTTACACCAATAATCATAAGTATTATAAGCTGCTTTTTATTAATCTTAAAGTTCACTTTACAAATAATAAAATACCCTAGTAATAAAATGCTAGCTACTAAAAATCTAAGAGTAACCACTGTTATAGGATTTAACCCATTATTATAAGCAATCTTTGTAAATATAGGCATAAGGCCAAAACCTACTGAAGAAAGCATAGCATAAATTATTCCATTAATTTTTTTCATATCTCCCCTCCTCTGTACTAACCCCTAAATCATTCTAATACTTTAATAACAATTTATCAAATTTTATGACAATTCTTATTTTAAAATTATAGATATCATTCTACAGCTCAAGACATAATAAAAAAAGTATTCATAGCTCTTAATTTAACAAATTGTCATAGCTGTTACAGTCTATGCATAAGTTAAATACAAGCTACAAATACTTCTTTTTTTATATTATATGCAAAATATCTTATTATAGTACCTTTCTTAATTGTTCTGCTTTATACTCTTTTATAAGTTTATTTTTAGCTTCATCTATAACAATCAATTTTACAGTACTATCTTCTACTTTTAACACTTTTCCTTTTTGTTTAGTTCCTATTACATTTACTGGTGTTCCATTTGTTATTGCTTTTAAAAAACTGCCATTACAATAATCACACTTTTCTGAATTTTTAACCAATCTCTTACAATCAACACAATAATATAGTTTACTCATATAAACACCTCCAAGTACTCTCTTATTATAAATATTTCTATATATGATTATAATATCCTTTTTTTAAATATATTGTTAATAAATTATTAATTATTAGTTTCTATTTTACTAGATTTATAAAATCTTTTACTTAAAAAGCTTTATTATAGCATTATTATTCTTCTTTATCGAATTATACCTACAGATATAATAGTTAATGATTTATTTATGATAATATATTCTAATATATTTTTCTTTTATATGTTTATTTGCTTTGTAATATTTGTAAATAATACGGCTTTATACTTTTTAACGATTATGATAAAATTTACTTTAAGTATTGTATATTTATTAATATGCACCATAATCAATTATGATAAGAAATATATTTAAATAGAGAACGTTAGAAGCTATATAATAACTAATTCTTATTTTCTTCTCATAAATACCTAATGAAAGGAACTTTTTATGTATATAACAATATTCTATATTTTGATTTGTATAGTATTCTTTTTCTTCGGAAGGAAAAACTATATAAAAAAGGCTGAAAGATTAAATAATAATATCAGTGAATTTAATGATGAAATTTTACTTAGATACAATTCTTTAGATGGAGAAAGTAAGATTAAATTTAAAAAATCTCTAAATGAACTAGAGCTTATATACTTTAATGATATACTTCAAAATAATTTTAAATACAGCAATAACATAAGTAGTATTCAAAGCTATATTCTTCATTTAGAAGATATTATGAAAAAATTAAAGCTTATAAAAGGAGAGTAATACTGTGATTGATAATAATTTGTTCGATGCAATTTATAAAAGATGCTCTATTAGAAAATATAAGCTAGAGCCCCTAGCACCTTCTATACTAAAAGAAGTTGAAGAATATACTCATATTCTCCCTAAATTATCAGACATAGATATGAAAATTCATATTGTAGAAGAGGGCAAAAAATTTCAAGACATATCAAAAGGTATAATTGGAAGCTACGGTAAGATTAAGGCCCCTCATTATTTAGTTGTTACCTCTGAAGAAAAACCAGGCTATATGGAAAACATAGGCTATAGTTTAGAGCACCTAGTACTCAAATTAACTGCTTTAAATTTGGGTACTTGTTGGATTGGAGGATTTATAAAAAAAGAACTTCTTAATAATGTAATTAAAATACCCAATAATCATGTAGCAGTTATAGTTATTTCCTTTGGTTATCCCCTTCATTACGGAGATGTTACACCAAAGAAGTTAGAAGATAACTTAATTGATACTATAGGCTTTAATCCTAATAGAGAAACTGATATATCTTCAAAATTAGCTTCTAGCGCAAAACGAAAAGCTCTAAGTGAAATTATAGATTGCAACCTAACTGAAGATTGGCTAGAAATAATGAATGCAGTAAGACATGCACCATCTGCTATTAACAGTCAACCTTGGAGGTTTTTTAAAAAGGATAATGCCATTCATATGTATAGAATTAAACGAGGCAAAATAGCAAAAACCCTTGATCATATTAATAAAATCGATAGTGGCATAGCTCTTTGTCACCTTATGGTAGCTGGAGCTTTAAAAGGGAAAAAACTCACATTAGAGTATTTAGATAATACAGAAAGAAAAAATTTAATATATTTTATTTCTATAATAGAAAATTAATTATTCATTATTAAGATTATATATTTTGGTAATACTATTGATAGGTATAAAAGGTAAAACTAACAATAATAGTCTATAGGATAATTATAAATAAAGTAGGTGTATAAAAATATTTTATTACATAAAAAATAGAAAAGTATACAAACTACTAATAGCATAGTGTAATGACTTTTAAAGGAGTGAAAATAATGAATAGCAAATTTGGAAAGGTTATGAAAACCGCACTTACAGTTATTGGTGTGGCAGCAGTAGCAAAAGTAGTTTCAGATAAACTTTCTGAAATGCATAATAAAAAACTTTGTGATTGCATTGATGAAAAATTTAATAATGGTAAAAATATAATAATTAAATCTTTTGACGAAGAAGATCTACAATGTTGTGATAATAAACTTCAAGAACAAATGGATGTTAATAGTCCTGATAATACTTCAAAAGTTAGTGTTGAAAGTAATGTTTTTAAAAAGGCAAAAGAACACATAATGATACCTGATATTAAAAAATATGAGTCTCCTAATAATGAAAATCATATTTTAAAATATCCTATAAAAACTAATAATAACTCTGGAAGTTGCTGTAATGAAGAAATTTTAAGTAAACAATATAATGAGGAACTTGAAGAAAATATCTCTAAAAATAAAGAATTAGAAAATAATATAGCAGAAGCTCAAAGTGAGCCTATTCGTAAACATAGTGAAATATTAGAAGATAACGATGACAACTTAAAATAATCTTATATTGTATTTTATTATTAATTAAAATAACCATAGGATAACAACTAATAAAAAACTACAATAAAATTATAATCATTAATAATAAGTGTTAAGATAAAAGTTATAAATTACTTCTATCTCTAGTTTTTAAAATTTCCTATAGATATAAAAATGCCTATAGACATAGTCTATAAGCATTTTTATATTATTTAAAATAAGTTTTATTTTACTCAAGTTCTGCCCAGTTTGCTGGGTAAGTTACATATACAAATCTAGCATGATTTGGAACTGTGAAATTAATTGAAGAATTTCTAGGAATGAAAATTAAATCACCTTTATTACCAACAACTTTTCTTCCATCTATATCAATTTCTAAAGTTCCATCAATTATATAATCCACTTCATCATATTTTAATGTCCAAGCAAAACTAGTTTGATCCATTTCCATAACACCACAGCCTAGTCTTGGACTTTCTTCAAGTGTTACTACATCTTTTAAGTAAACCTTGTCACCTTCTTTACCAGTATCGAATTTTTCTGGTTTTACAGTGCTAGTTTTTATTGACATTATGCCACTTGGATCTACATGTTTCTCAAATTCAGGTGCCACTTGACCTAGTTTCTCTGTTATTATTCTTCTTATTATCTCTTCAATTGCTTGTTCATTTATGTTCTCCATAATATAACATCTCCTTTAAAACATCTTATTTACTTACTTCATTTTTTGGTGTCATAAGGCAAGCTAAAGCTACTGCTGAAGCACCACCTATTAATTTAGCAACTATCATAGGTGCAATCATATCTTTATTAACACCTGCTGCAAAGCCTAAATGATCCCCAAATACAAAGGCAGCACTTACAGCAAAAGCAACGTTTATTATCTTTCCTCTATTATCCATATCTTTCATCATACCAAACATAGGAATACTATTAGCTAATGAAGCTATCATACCAGCAGCTGCTACTTCCCCTATGCCTAATAATGAACCTAATTTCATTAATGGCTTTTTAAACACTTTAGTTATAAAGTGCACTAATGGATATGCTCCCGCAAGAACTATCGCAATGTCTCCAACTACTTTTATTCCTTCTGAAAGTGGAGCCATTCCTGGAATCACAACTATACCAGTTATTGTTTCAATTATTATAGCAGCTAATCCTACAGTAATAACAGCTGTTACAAACTTTCCAAAGTATGTAAAACCTTTTATCATTTTTTCTGGCATTAATTTTAATCCTATAGCAATAAGAATTGCAACTATTATTATAGGTGTTAAGTTCATAAGAACTACTAATGGAGATAATCCAGCTAATAGCCCTCCAACAAAAGATCCTATTGGAATTGTTATTATACCTGCAAGTACACCTCTAGCTAAAAATTTATGATCTTCTTTTTTTATAATTCCTAATGCAACAGGTATAGTAAATACTATTGTTGGTCCCATCATAGAACCTAATATTAATCCTGCAAAAGGTGCAACTTCTTTTGCTTCTGCTAATTGCTGTGCTAATTGATATCCACCCATATCACAAGCAAGTAATGTTGTAGCAAACATTGATGGATCTGCTCCAAGAGCTTTATAAAGTGGAACAACTACTGGCTTTAATAAGTTTGCCAAAACTGGAGCTAATGATATAATTCCTACCATTGCTAAAGTTAAAGCTCCCATAGCCATAAGTCCTTCTTCGAACTGCTCTCCATATCCAAATTTATTTCCTAGGATTTTGTCCACAGCTCCTACAACCATGAATATTACCATAATGTACATTATAATTTCATTTATATCCATATAGCCATCCTCTTTCCTTATATAATTTTTATAGATTTTCTAAAAGAATTTTACTAGGAGACGGAATAATTGTCTTATGAATTATCTTTTTAGGTTCAATTATAGATTCAGCTATCTTAATAGCTTCTTCTACACTGCTTACAGAGCCTGTAACTACAAAATAAGATTTTCCACCAATACCATTACCAATAACCAGTTTTACTAGTTTAATGGAAGCTGATTTTAATGCAAGGTCTAAGGAAATTAATGAAGAGGTAACATTAGCAGTTTCCATAACGCCCACAGCATCAAAATTATCAATAGGAGGTCTTTTCTTCAGTCCATTTATTAGCTCTTTATGAGCATTAGCAATTACAAAGCTTGCTACAATATTTTTATTTACTATTTCCTTTGATGTTTCAATAGCTTCTTTTACTTCTTCTACATCACCACAAAGTATAATCATAAATTTCCCTGGGCATATATGCCTTAATGTCACAACCTCAACATTAGATGCCTTAAACATAATATCTGCCACTTCTATTCCTCTTGCAATACTATTAAATTCCATTAGTCCTAAAGATTTATTCATAAAATCAACTCCATGTAATGTGTATTTATGTTAATGTAATTAGTTTATACTAATTCTAGTGAATCTACTATTCCTACTATTGTTGCATCTATTGGTGCTTTCTTATCTCCAATTACATATCTTGCAGAGCTACCAGAAACAATAAGCACTTGATCACCTATTCCTGCGCCAACGCTATCTACAGCCACAATTGTATTGTCTGTCTTTTCGCCTTTAGAATCTAGTTTTCTTACAACTAAAAATTTAAATCCACTAAGATTTTCATCTTTTCTCGTAGCCCATAGATTTCCTACTACTTCTCCAATAATCATAATTAAATACCTTTCCTCTCCTAATAAATTTCCTTAACTCTCAAATTTTATTAGTAATTTATTTATTCTAGCAAAATCTTTGGCTAGTGGTGTCACTATAGATTTCTTAGGAATTACTACTTCCCTTACTCCATCTTTATATAAATTTCTTAAATCTGTTTCAGATATTAGTTTTTTCTTAATTGATTTATTTGCTTCATCTTTAATTTGAACTGAAACTTCTGATTCATCATTTCTTTCACTCTTTGGAGAAACATTGACATTCTCACTTTTTAAAGTAGATAAAAGGTCTTTTAGTCCTACAAAATTAACCCCATAGCTTTTTAGTTTTTCTTCATGATCTTTAAATGTATTGAATAAAACTCTATTAGCAGTGGCAGCATATTTTTTATATTCTACCCCTTTTTCCATAGCATATAGGTTTAAGCCTTTTAAAGCTGCTTCAATTGCTACTTTTTCTTTCATTGACCCTTGAATCGTTAAAGAAAGATTAGCTAATTCACTATTGGAAATATTTTGTAATATTATTCCTTCATAAC
The DNA here is from genome assembly GCF_054863625.1 of Clostridium sp. Marseille-QA1073. Lineage (NCBI taxonomy): Bacteria > Bacillati > Bacillota > Clostridia > Eubacteriales > Clostridiaceae > Clostridium > Clostridium sp. Marseille-QA1073. The sequence goes on from NZ_JBSVQM010000017.1 coordinate 55,081, forward strand.
TTTCAATATCACCCATATTGTCTAAACAATCTATGGTGAAATTATTGTCATTTAAAGCTCCAGATAATATAGGACATAAGTCTTTTGAATGTTCAAGAATTAATAATTTCTTCTTTGATTTATTATTTTCTTCTAATAATATTTTCAGTCTATTCATAACTTCTTTTGTTATAAGTTCAACTAATTCTTCACTATACATCAACATACCTCCCTTATTTAACGCAGTTAATTGCAATACCCAAAGGAGTAACTAAGAAAGGATTAATTGGTTTCACTGTTTCTATACCTGTTTCCTTTTGAATAATGTCTTCAATTCCCTTTAAGCAGCAAGTTCCACCAACTAAATAAATTTTCTCCACATTAAATCCTCTTATATGAGAGCTAACAATAGAAGCTATCTTTTGAATTACTGGTGTTACCATAGGAAATATATCTCTATAATTTTCAGGATCCTTCTTTCTATTTTCAGCTTCCTCAAATGGAATTCTGTAAGCTCCTGATATAACTAAAGATAATTGAGTTCCACCTGTAGGTTCATCAGCAGTGTATATAACTTTTCCATTTTCAAATATGGAAAGTCCAGTTGTTCCACCACCAACATCAACTACAACTCCATTGTCTATTTGTAATACCGCATTTGCTGCTGTAGGTTCATCTTCCACAGATACAACATCCATGCCTGCACCTTCAACTACATAACTATGAGTTTTAACATCTCTTTCACTGGTTCCCGGCGGAACAGCTATAGCAGCTTTTGTAAGTTCAATTCCTAGTTTATCTTCTATCTTTTTCTTTAATTTTCTAACTATATTAGTAGCTCCAATAAAGTCAACCACAAGACCATCTCTAACTACCTGTGCAAACTCCATTTCACATGCAACAGGATTTCTTTCTTTATCCAGCACAACTATTACAATATAAGCTGTACCTAAATCTACACCAACATAAAGTTCATCGTCTCTTTTTACTTTTACCGGCTTTTTAATGGTCTTTTCAACGGCTTTAATTAGATTATCTACTTCGTTTAAGCCTTTCATAAATTAATCCTTTCTACTTAACTATTGTTGCACGAAGTCCTTTTGTGAAACCACAAGCATTTGCTTCGTCATAGTCAAGATGTATAGCTGTTCTAAATTTACTACTTACTCTAACAGCAACATTTTCAAACATTAATCCTCTTTCTCCGCCTACTTTAATTTTAATTTCCTCTTGATCTTTTACCCCAAACTTTGCTGCATCTTCTGGTGTTATGTGTATGTGTCTTTTAGCTGCAATAACACCTTCTTCTATTCTCAATACTGATTTTGGTGTAGCAAGAATTATAGAAGGAGTGCCTTTAATATCTCCTGACATTCTAACGGGAGCATTTACTCCTATAGAAACAGCATCACTTTTTGATAATTCTACTTGAGTCTTTCCTCTTACTGGTCCTAAAACAGAAACATTTTGTAATGTTCCTTTAGGTCCTATAAGAGTAACCTTTTCTTCACATAAATATTGGCCTGGTTGAGATAGTTCTCTTTTATTAGTCAGTTGATAACCTTTTCCAAAAAGAGTCTCTACATCTTCTTGTGAAAGATGAACATGACGGCCAGAAGCTTCTACAAGCACTGTGTTATCTTCTTCTCCACCTTGTAGTCTTTTAATTACTTCATCTATAATATAATTAACATTTAAATCTACTGTACTCAAAATTGTCACCTCTTATTTGTACTTTCCAGAAACATACTTGCACATCATTATATAAAAACAACTACTTAATCTATTCAAAGCTAGTGCTATATCATTTCTAGATAGTTCTCCATCTTGGTTTTTAAATGCTTTTAATGCATCAATTTCAACTTCTCTACTCTCTGCTCTTAATGCATTTAAAGCTACAACTATATCTCCCATTTCATAACTTGGGAAAATTATATGGTCTATGTTAAAATATTTTTTAGGGTTATGAGAAACAGCTCTTAATTCTTCTGAATTTAACCCAATCAAAGCAACTTCTGGTAATTCTTTTTCTGTTACTTCTACTTCTAATATTTTTCTTGCATAAGCTAAAATATCTTCTAAATCCTTTAGAACCTTTTTTTCATTTAGGTTTTTACATTGAATTTGAGTTTGTAATATTTTAGCTTGAAGGCTATCTAATTTTCCTCTTAGTATAATCCTTCTGTGATCTTTTTCTACTAATTTATTACCATTTAGTTGAGTCATATGTTCCGGTTTATTTTCAAAAACTCCACCATTTATCTGAACATATTTAGGGTTAAATATTTTTTCTTCCCTTTGAATATTCTGATTACTTTCTTTAGTTTGTTCTTCTTTATAAACTAATTTTATATTTTTATCTTGTAAATATTGTCTTGCTGACGGAGTTATTATTGCTCCTTTTTCCACAACATATTCTGTTAAATTTTCATTTCTCAGTTTACTTCTTAAAACACTTTCTGTTAAAACACTCATCATCTCACATCCTTATATAAGATGGACATTAATTTGTTAAATCACAATACTTGTAGCATAAAATACTACAAGTTATATAATCTATATCATTCTACATTCATCACGCTCATGCCATTTGGCACGAGCTTTTGTGATGAATTGTAGAAATCTTTAGACTTTGGTTTGGTATCTGAAATAAGATAATTTATCAAAGACTCTAATGTATTTTGTGCCAAGTAAAGAGCAAATTTCATAGATAGTATTGCTATCTATAGATTATTGCAATGTGTATGACATAAACTGCATCAAAATGCTAATTAGTTATTTATTTAAAGATACCTAGCTATATTAATAATTTTTAGGATTATCTAAATTTAAACTATTGTTGTTCGTATTTTGGAAGTATAACTTCAACTTCACCATGTGGTCTTGGAATTACATGAACTGATATTAATTCTCCAACTCTTTCAGCAGCAGCAGCTCCTGCGTCTGTAGCAGCTTTAACAGCTCCAACATCTCCTCTTACCATAACAGTAACTAATCCAGCACCAATTTGCTCTTTTCCTATTAAAGTTACGTTTGCAGCTTTAACCATTGCATCTGCTGCTTCTATAGCTCCCACTAATCCTTTAGTTTCAATCATTCCTAATGCGTTCATATTTGCCATTTTAAAATTCCTCCTTAAATTGCATAAAAATTATTTTTTAAAATTTTAACTAAATTTATGTTAATATTTTATTGCTTACTTTATTTGTGCTAATCTTTCAATGATTTTATTCACAATTAAATCTAATTGATCTTTAGAAATTGTAGTTGGTGCGTTTTCACATTGAGCTTCATTTCCTCTAAGTTCTTCTAGCTCTCTAACACCACAAGCTACTCTTTTTATATTTATTAAGTTCATTGGTCCTATGTTATCAGAAGTTGAACTTCCACCTATAGCACCACAACCTAATGTAAGTGCTGGAGTAAGATTTGTTGATCCTCCAATTCCACCTAAAGCACCTGGTGTATTAACTAATAGACGAGAAACTGGAATTCTTAATCCAAATTCTTTTATAATTTCTTCATTTTCACAGTGTAATACTAAAGTATGACCTTTACCTTCATTCATTAATATTTCTGTGCAAAGTTTTATTCCTTCTTCAACATTTTTTACTGTGTAAAATGCTAATATTGGAGTAAGTTTTTCTCTTGAATAAGGATTACTTTTGCCCACTGTAGTTTGTTCTGATATTAATACTTTTGTTCCATGAGGAACGTCTAATTTAGCCATTTCAGCTAATGTTTCTACACTTTTACCAACAATTTGTGGATTCATTGTTCCATTAGCTCTTAATATGAAGTTTCCAAGCTTAGCAGATTCTTCTTCATTTAAGAAGTACATTCCTTGTTTTATAAGCTCAGCCTTAACAATCTCTTTCATAGATTCCTCTACTACTATTGATTGCTCTGAAGCACAAATTACTCCATTATCGAAAGTTTTACTATCAATAATTCTCTTAACTGCTAAAGAAACATTTGCTGACTTATCTATGAATGCTGGTCCGTTTCCTGGTCCAACTCCTATAGCTGGTGTTCCTGAGCTATAAGCTGCTTTAACCATAGCCTCTCCACCAGTAGCAAGTATTAATGATGTATCTTTATGACTCATCAATTCATTTGTACCTTGAAGTGATGGAACTGTTATACATCCAATTAATCCTTCTGGAGCTCCTGCCTTTATTGCTGCTTCATTTAATATTTTTGCAGTTTCAATAATACAGTTTTTTGCATTTGGATGTGGTGAAATTACTATAGCATTTCCTGATTTTAATGCAATTAACACTTTGTATATTGTTGAAGATGTTGGGTTTGTTGATGGAATTAATCCAGCAATAACTCCTACTGGCACAGCTACATCAAAAACTTTGTTTACCTTATCTTCATTTATAATTCCAATAGTTTTTAAGTCTTTCATATTTTCATAAACTAATTTACTGGCAAATACATTCTTAACAACTTTATCTTGCCATTTTCCAAATCCAGTTTCTTCCCAAGCCATTTTAGCTAATTTAACAGCTTCACGCTCTCCAGCTTCTGCTATAGCCTTTACTATTGAATTAACCTTTTCTTGAGAAAAAGTTTTATATATTTCTTGAGCTTTTTTAGCGTTAATGATAAGATTTCTAGTTTCTTGTATTGATATTAAGTCTTTATCTACCATTTCCATTTTTATTTCCTCCTACTGTTCCTTCAGTATGGCTTCAATAAGCTGATCTTTCTTACTAAATTTGATTTGTTTTTTTGTAAGTGAAAGCTTTTTTCTTTCTTTTAATTCTCTTGCAATAGTTCTAAGTTCAGGAACTTTTAATACTTCTAGCTCTTCACGATTCTCAAAGCTAAGTTTTATGTCTTTTTTATCCTCTATTGCAATTGAATCATCCTCTGATTCTTGAATCTCATCTACAGTATCTAATTTCTCTTCTTCTATGTTATCTACTGTATCTTTTACATCATTATCAGTATTTTCATTCTCCACTTTAGTAGGTAAGATTTTATCGCTTACTGATATTTCCTCTGTCTTTTTAGAACTATCTTTCTTTTTACTATCTAGTATGTTCCATACATTATCTTCTGCCCTTGCTATAACATGAGCATTTCTTAAGCTACCTAATCTATCTACAGCTGAGCAAGCAGCTTCTATTGAAGCTTTTACAGAAGCTACATCTCCAGTAATAAGTATAGTAACAATACCACCTGTAACAAATTCACAGCTTACAAGTTTAACATTTGCAGATTTTAAAGCTACATCTAATCCTTCAACAGCCCCTACAAATCCATATGTTTCTAAAAGGCCTAATGTTGATTCTTTCATAACAACAACCTAATTCTAGTAATCTGTAGGATTATCTGCTACAAACTTAACTGCTTCGGCAAATGCATCACAAGCTGCTTTTACAGCAGATTGGCTTCCAGTTAACAACCCTCCACCAAAGTTTGTTTCAGATGGTGGTCCAAAGAATGCTTTTAATTCAACTGCTGCTGCTTTCATAGCTGCATCTAATGCGTACATTGATTCTAATGGTGGAGCTATTAAATAAGCTAATGCTTCACCTTCTTTAATTCCTGCTGTTTTAGAAAGATATGAACCTGTTCTTGATATAGGTTGCGCATAGTATACAATGCTATCATCTTCATTAGCACTATAGAATGTTGCAACTCCACTTTCAATAAAGTCTACTGCAGCATTTAATCCGCTTCTTACTTCCGCTGGACTTGGTCCTGCTAATATTCCTATTACTTCACCTGCAAGCTTAGTATTTGCATTTGCAGCTCCACCGTAGAATGATCTTGCATAAACAACTTCAACGTCAGCAGCTTTTGTTGCTTCATCTAAAGCAGTGTATGTAACATCATCACTATCTGCAGTAATTATTCCTATACTTTTATGTTCAGGCTTTAACTCAAATTCTTTTGCCATTTCAGGATTAACGTTAGCTATTAGCTTAACGCTTAATACTGATGCACGAAGTTGATCATTTTTCATAATAACATTCCTCCTGAATTATAATTTAAGATCTAATCCACTTGCCTTTTTCTCTAACATTAATTTGATGATATCTGCTATATATGCACCAGCTTCAACTGATGGAGTACCACCTTTGTGTATATTAGATACAACTGTTCTTCTTGATTCTGGCATTCCAACTGTTCCTTTGTATGCTATATATGCACTCATACTTTCAGCAGTTACAAGACCTGGTCTCTCACCAATAAGTAAACAAGTTACATCTGCTCCGATTTCTTCAGAAATAACATCCATTGCTCCAACTCTTCCTAATTTAACAAAGAATGGAGTTCCTACTGATATACCATAGCTTTCTAATCCTTGTGTTAGAGCTGGTAATATATCTTTTACATTTGCTTCTACAGCTTTTGAACTTAAGCCATCTGATACATATATTTGAACTTGTGGGTTTCTCTTAAAAGAACTTAATTTTGATAACTCTTCTTTTGAAATAGCTCTTCCTAAGTCTGGTCTTGTTATATATTCATCTTTTGATGAACACATTGTATTTATTATTGGTAAATTCATCTCTTTTAATAAGTCTTCATTAACATCTGTAAAAACTGAGTCTTGAGCTGATGCATGGTCTGCTCTAAATCTTAACATTGTCTCAGTTTTATATCTTGCTCCTGTTCTTCCTATACCTAGTCTTGCAGGAGTATGTTGTTTCATTTTTAAATAACCTTCAGCATCAACTGGGTTATCAACTAAAAGTCTAGTTTTTAAATCTACTTCTGTTATATCTGGAATCATTCCGTTTGCATTAACACTACTACTTTCTTCAGTTTTGTTAGGTGCACTGACAATGTTTCCTCCTTGCTTTGTTGCCATTTCAACTAAAACTTGCTCTACTAATTTTTTTAAATCATTTTCTGAAAACATTTGGTTACCCCCTTCTACTTCTTAAGAAATACAGAAGCGTCTCCTGCGTTCCCTGTTAACTTACCATTTTCTATAAAGTTCCATTTTTCAAGCCATGCTTCAAACTCAGCTATTGGTCTCTTACCTAGTAATTCTCTTAAAGCTGCTGTTTCATGGTATCCTGTAGTTTGATAGTTAAGCATTACGTCATCACCATGCGGAATTCCCATAAAGTATGTGCATCCTGCAGTAGATAGTAATATTGATAAGTTTTCTATATCGTTTTGATCTGCTTTCATGTGGTTTGTGTAACAAGCGTCACATCCCATTGGAATACCTGATAATTTACCCATGAAATGGTCTTCAAGACCTGCTCTTATAACTTGTTTACTGTCATATAGATACTCTGGTCCTATAAATCCAACAACTGTATTAACTAGGAATGGTTCATACTTTCTAGCAAATCCATAGCATCTCGCTTCCATTGTTACTTGGTCTGCTCCAAAGTTAGCATCTGCTGATAACTCTGATCCTTGACCAGTTTCAAAGTACATTACGTTTGGACCTGCTGCTGTTCCTTCTCTTAATGCTAAATCTCTTGCTTCTTGTATTAAAGCTGCATTTATTCCGAAGGCTTCATTACCCTTTTGAGAACCTGCTATACTTTGGAATATTAGGTCTGTTGGTGCACCTTGTTTTATTGCATCCATTTGAGTAGTTACGTGTGCAAGTACGCAGTTTTGAGTTGGTATTTGATATTTTTGTTTTGTTTCTTCAAATCTTTTTAATACCTTAACTACACTTCCTACAGTATCATCAACTGGGTTTAATCCTATTAGGGCATCACCTATACCATAAGTTAAACCTTCTAATACAGAAGCTAATATACCATCTGGATCATCTGTTGGATGGTTAGGCTGTAGTCTTGCTGATAACGTTCCTGCTTCACCAATTGTTGTATTACAATGAGCAGTAACTTTAATCTTATTTGCACCATAAACTAAGTCTAAGTTAGACATTAATTTTGCAACTGCAGCGATAACTTCACTTGTTAATCCTCTGCTTATTCTTCTGATGTCAGCTCCTGTTGTTTTTTCATTTAAGATCCATTCTCTTAATTCTGCAATAGTCCAATTTTTAATTTCACCATATATTTTTTCATTAATAGAATCTTGGATAATTCTTGTAATTTCATCCATTTCATATGGAACTACTGGATTATTTCTTACATCTGATACTGTTAAATTGCTAAGTACAACTTTTGCCGCTACTCTTTCTTGAGCAGTTTCAGCAGCTACTCCAGCTAATTTATCACCTGACTTTTCTTCATTAGCTTTTGCTAAAACTTCTTTAACGTCTTTGAACTGATACACTTTACCAAATAATTTTGTTTTTAGTATCACTTTCTTCACCCCTCTATAAAAATTATGAATTGAATACTAATGTTTTTATTACTACTGGAACAACCTTACCATTTATTAATGGTTTGCCAATATCTATATAGTCTCCATTTTCAACCTTGATGCTATCTATACAAACAACATTTTTCTTTTTTCCTAGTTGAATGTACATAGTTTGACCTAACACCTTAGCTATATCATTTTCGACAATTACAAATATCGGATAATCCTTTTCTAAAAGCTCAGTCATTCCATTGATAAGCGATTTTGATAATTTTTGAACTTCATCAAAAGAAGGATTTTTGATTCCTTTAAGCGCTACCGCTACCCTTTGACTTTCATTCTCTAAATTAAACCATTTAAGTTTTTGATTTATTGCCCTTTCAATAGATTCAAAACCACCATCTTCATCTTCTTTAGATAATTTTAAAATTGGTAGGTTTTTGATTGGGAAAACATCAGAAGTATAGGTTATAGTACTTCCACTGATATCAGTAGTATGAGAACCAGCACCTACAACAGTAGCCCTTATGGTCTCAATAGCAGTCTTAACCTTAAGCCTCTTAGCTAGATTAGAATTTTTTATTTCCTCACCTAGAACAACTCCCATATCTCCAAATCTGAAAGGATCTGAATAATCTTCATTATATATATAATCAGCTACCCCTCCTGAGAAGGTTATATACTCAATGTTGTAGCCATCTTTTAATCCTTTGTTAGTTTGAATCTCATCATACATTGATGATCTTTGTTTAATGCAAACTGCTTCTTCTAAAATTTCAGCCATTGCTCTTGCAATTTTTCTAATTTTATCAATTTCTGCAATATCTCCAACTTCTATGTTCACACCAATAGATTGTGCTAACTTTTTAATTTTTGGATATATATAATAGATTTTTTTAGTATCCTTATCTATTTTTATAAGTCTTCCACCTATATCTAAACATCCAGTATCAACTAATTCACCATTCTTAAATAAAGCTAGATTAGATGTCCCTCCACCTATATCGATATTTACAACATAAGCATTTTCTTCATCGGATATCTTATCTGCACCTGCTCCTCTTCCAGCGATAATTGATTCTAAATCTGGTCCAGCTGTAGCTACTACAAAATCACCAGCAAATCCACTTAAACTCTGAAGAACTTCGTTTGCGTTTTCTTTTCTAGCAGTTTCTCCAGTAATTATGACAGCACCAGTTTCTACATCACTTGGCTTAACTCCGGCATTTTTATATTCGCCTTCTATTATTTCTCTTACCTTATCTTTATCTATCTTTGTTTGAGTAATAAGTGGAGTAAAATAAATTTCACTTCTATAAATAATGTTTTTATCAACAATTTTAATTCTTGGTACAGAAAAGTTACTTGCTGTATTTTCAATGGTTATATTACTAAATACAAGCTGAGTAGTAGATGTTCCAATATCTATACCAACGCTTAAAATTTCTTCTCTCACTTCTTCTCACCTCACTTTTTTAGCTTACAATTAAAAAATATAAAATTTTATATCTATTAACTGTAAATTATTTGCTAAATATTAAAGCCCAGAATTTTTATTATTAAATAGTTATAGTATAACTATTTAATAATAAATACTCTGGGCTTCATTGCCACTACATAAACACTACATTGTGCTTAATATTTAATTTTTAAAATCAAAAACAGCTTTAGTTCCTTGAGAATTTGAATATATATTTAAATTACCATTTAGTTTATCATTAACTAAACTTCTTACTATCATAAGTCCTAAGCTACTTTCTTTCACAGAGTTAACATCAAACCCTACCCCATCATCTATGACAGAAATAGTTGAATAAATATTACCTTTTTGAATTTTTATTGTTATCTTTCCAGTAGCTCTATCCTTAAAAGCATGTTTTAATGAATTTTGAAGTAACTCGTTTACAACTAAGGCTATAGATGTAGATTTGTCAGAGTTAATTGAAAAATCATCACCTTCTAAGCTTACTTGTAAATCTACATTATCTCTCTTTTCAAAACTTATTATGCTTGCTTTTATTTTATTTATAACTTCTTTTATATTTACTTCATCAATACCTTGCTTTGCTAATATTTCATGAGTTGCTGCTATACTCAATATTCTGTTTATACTTTCATTTATAGCATTGGTAAACTCTTCTCCTTTAATTCTTCTTGATTGAAGTCTTAAAAGACTAGCAATGGTTTGAAGGTTATTTTTAACTCTATGATGAATTTCTTTTATTACTACAGATTTTAATATGAGTTCTTTTTCTTTTTGCCTCATATCTGTAACATCACTAATAAGCATTACTAAATTTAATACCTTACTACTTTGTACAATATATTTGACTTGAAGTGAAACATCCCCTATATCTATGTCTTTAACATCTATACAGTCACTATTCATAATTTCTTCAAAAGAACAATTATACAAAGATAAATTAGAAAAATCCATGCCTATTAATTCTTCTTTATACCCTAGTTTTTTATAAAGTTGCTCTGCTACAGGATTCTTAAATCTTAGTACTCCATTTTCATCAAAAATAAGTATAGCATCATTTATGTGATATGTTATATCACTCTCTTTGTAACTCCTATTAGTTATTTGAGATGTAAGTTCTTCGTTAGTTCTTGCTAATATTTCTATCTTTCTATTACTATTTAAAGTCTCTGTTACATCCTTTTCAACAATTAAAACACCGATAGTCTTATTTTCTTTATTTCTAATAGGTTCTACACTTTGCTTAACTTTTATGTATTCTTGAGTTATTGCCTTTAAATCTCTTGATGGCATTCCTATTTCTAAGGTTCTAAGTGATGCCGGTTCATTTTCTCTTACTGCAAATTTCCCAACTACCTTTTCTTTATATAATGAGCTTTTAGTACTTGGTTTTGCCTCCGCTACAACTATTGCTTCTCCATTATGTTTAGTTGGACAATCTATGAAGACGTCTGCATTTGCCGAATCAGCAATTAGCTGAAGAGTGGTAGCTATATTTTCTATAATTAATATGTCACTTTCACTTAAGCAAGTATATTTTAAACATAATCTTCTTATTTCACTCATATTCATTCCTACTTACTAATTATTCTTCACTCATTACAATTATCTGCGAAATCTCTTCCATAGTTACTCTCTTTTTCATACTTAAATTTCTTATATTACTATAAGCTTCATCTTCTGTTATGCCATTTTGCTTCATTAATATGCCTTTGGCTTTTTCTATAATTTTTCTAGCTTGTAGTTTTTTCTCAACGCTTTTTATATCATCTTTAATCTTTTTAAATTCTCTTGATTTTGCTAAACAAACCTCTATATTAGGAATTAAAGATTTGTTATCTAAAGGTTTAACTAAGTAACCTATTACCCCTACCTCTTTTGCCTTTTCAATAAATGTTTTGTCACTATAAGCACTTAAAAGCACTATTCCACTGGCTAAGCCTTCTTGATTGATTATCTTAGATGCATTTAATCCATCTAATAAAGGCATTTTTATGTCCATAATTATTAGATCCGGTAAATGTTTTCTACACATTTCGATGGCGTCAAAACCATCTGAAGCTTCAGCTACAACACTGTAACCTGCCTCTTCTAACATTTCCCTAATATCCATTCTTGTAATAGGTTCATCATCGGCTATTACAATTCTTTTAGTCATATTCTACACCTCTTTTGGAATTTTTAATAAGTTTTGTATAAATCTTATTTTAACACAAAAATCCTATTTCCATTCCAAATATTTTTTTAATTTTTCTAATCCATCATTATTTATTGAGCTTACCATGAATATTCTTTCTGCTCCTGCTTGTTTTAAAAACTCTTCTGCACGATTTAAATCTTCTTTACTTTTGCATAAATCAGTTTTCGTACAAATTCCTATGACATGTTTAGAAAAGATATTGCCAAAAGCCGGAGGGAAAACACTTAGTTCTCTGCTACAATCTTGTATCAAGGCTATTACATCTGCATCTGATGAGGTTACAATCAGTGCATTATAATAAACTCTACTATCTATATATTCTCCAGGTGTATCAATAATATAATTATTAAAATCTACAGCCTGAGTTTTCTTATATTCTATCTTTTCGTTGTTTAACGCTTGGGTTAAAGTAGTCTTTCCAGACCCTGTTGTACCAATAAACATTATTTTTTTCACAAAACTTACCTCCTAAGATTTTGTGATTTTTGCTATGGAGAATGAAAGTACACTACTTAGCATATCACAAACTTCATTCAGTGAAGCTTCTACGCTAGAAACATCTCCTGTTATTACTAATGAGCCACTGAATCTATCAACAAAACCGATTTCAACTCCTGCGGATTTAGTAGCTACATCTGCTGCAATTATAGCTGCTTCGCTTGGAGTTATTGTTAAAATTCCAATTGCTTCGTTATATTCATCACTAAGTCCTAATTTTTTATAAACCGTTTTATTAGGATGAGCGATTAGGTGAGCTAGTGTAATCTGTTTTCCTGGTACATATTCTTGTATGACCCTTTGTTTTTCTTCCAAAGATCTCACTCCAATCTCAAAAGCATAAAAAGCTCCCTAAAAATACACCATTAGTACTTTTAAGAAGCTTCATTGCTCTAATTAATTTGTTGCACGCCATTGAACAACTTTAACTCAAAATCTTTATGTTTTAATTATATATGTTGTTAAATTAATTGTCAATTAATTTGTAAAAAATATAATAAACTTATTAATATTGATATATCTTACATTCCATTATATACTTTTTTAAATAGTTCTTTAAGCTCTTCAACCTTAGGTTCTCTTGGGTTAGTAGGAGTACATCCATCTTTTAAAGCTATCTCAGCCATATCAGTTAAGTTTTTATCAAATTCGCTGCTTGAAATGTTTAAATCTTTAATTTTGTTAGGTATTCCTAAAGATCTAATTAGATTTTTTACCCCATTGATTAATGCCTTAACCCCTTCACGTACACTATTAGAGCTTGTAAGACCTAAGAATCTTGCTATTTCAGCATATCTTTCTGCTGCTTTTGTGTATTCATTTCTACCTATAGATTTAATATCTGCATTATACTCTATTACATAAGGTAATACTAATGCATTAGCTTTACCATGTGGTATATGGAATCTACCACCAAGTATATGTGCCATACTATGATTAACTCCTAGCGAAGAGTTAGTAAATGCTATTCCTGCTATGCAAGAAGCATTATGCATCTTTTCTCTTGCTTCTAAATCTGATCCATCTTTATAAGCTTTTGGTAAATATTTAAATACTAATTTTATTGCTTTTTCTGCTAAGGCATCAGTAAAATCTGAATTTTTTGTTGATACATAAGCCTCAATAGCGTGAGTTAAAACATCTATACCTGTATCTGCTGTTATTGCTGGAGGAACAGATTTTACTAGTTCAGCATCTAATATTGCCATATCTGGTACCATATCCTCATCTACTAAAGGATATTTCACATTAAACTTTTTGTCTGTAATTACTGAAAATGCAGTAACTTCAGATCCTGTTCCACTTGTAGTAGGTATAGCTATGAATAGTGGTTTTTTAACCTCTATTTCAGGGCTTATTCCTTTCTTAACTAATGCTCTAAAGTAGCTTATTGCTTTAGAAGCATCAATAGCAGAACCTCCCCCCATAGCAATTAAAGCATCTGGATCAAATTTATCCATAGCTTTTATTCCCTTTGATACTACCTCAAGCGGTGGATCTGGGACTATTTCAGAGAAAATTTCATATGCAATTGAAGCTGCTTCTAAATGTTCAGTAACCTTGTTAATAAATCCTGAAGTAACCATAAAAGGGTCTGTTACTATAAAAGCTCTCTTACAATTGATATTCCTTAGTTCCTTTAATTCGCCAACTCCAAAATGAACCTTAGGACCCATATTAAAATTGCTCATTTTATCACTTCCTACTTTTTATTTTTGAATTGATAATTAACATTAGAATTTTTATTTATTTAAATATATATCGTTTTCTATATCTTCAAATAAACTTTAAAATTCACTTTAACTATTAAGGAAATTTTAAAGTTTTTCTTATCTATAAAACTATCTTTTGTTAATTATCAATTAGTTGTTAACCAGATTATTCATATATGATATAGGATTCGGAAATAAAATAACTAAATTCATCCATGAGTAGTTATTTTTTAAGACTCCTAGCACATATATAACAAAAAAGGCTCCTTAAGAAAATCTTAAGGAGCACCATTACTCTTTTTTATATTCACACGCCATTGTGTAAAATTTATTTACTTTTAACAATTCTGATTTTATTACTTTGTTCTAAAAATGTCAATATACATATACTATATTATATCCCATAAAAGTATAATATATTTAATATATTGTCTCTATTTTAAAGAAATATTAAAATAAGTATTTTTATAACTAATTATGTTAATATATTTAAATTTAAATATGTTTAAATTGCGTAAAATAAATATCCTTTATAAAAAATATAATTTATTAAGAGGTCGATATTATGATTATTAATTTTGCTCATAGAGGAGCTAGTATGTATTATCCTGAAAATACAATGGTTGCCTTTGAAAAGGCTATAGAAATGGGCTGCACTGGAATAGAAACAGATGTTCAAATGACAAAAGATGGTGTACTTGTACTTATACATGATGAGTATTTAGATAGAACTACTAATGGTATAGGTCTTGTAAAAAATTATACCTATAATGAGCTTAGAAAGCTTGATGCTGGGAGTTTTAAGGATAGAGCATTTTCTAAATGTAAAATTCCTTCTGTAGAAGAGCTTATAGAATGTACAAAAATAAAGATATTAAAATTAATTTTGAAATTAAAAACTCTATAATATTCTATAGGAATATAGAAGAAAAACTGCTTTTCCATATAATGAAAGAAAGTATAGAGAATAAGATAATTTTATCTAGTTTTAATCATGATTCAATGAATAAATGTAAAAAACTTAATAGTAATATTCCCACTGGATTATTATTTGAGAAAAAAATTAAAGATGTAGATGAATATTTATATCCAATTAAGCCTAACGCTCTCCACCTACCATATAAAAGTTTAAGGAAAGAGTTAATTGAAAAAGCTCATAAAAATAACTTAGAAATTAATATTTATACAGTAGATGATGTTAACTATATGAGGAAACTTATAGATATGAAAGTAGATGGAATTATTACAAACTGTCCAGATTTATTAAAGGAAGTTTTGATTGAATACTAATTTTCCATAATTCTATAAAATTTATATTCTAGAGTTTACTGTTTTGTTTCATATTAAATGTAAAATAAATTTACTTAGATTACTTATATACTATGTATATATATTGTAAGAAAAAGGCTTCATAGAAGCCCTTTTCTTATTTTTCTATTATTCTCTTAGTTTTTTCATAAATTTCTTCTGGTTTTACATCTATTCTATTTACTTTAGTTTTTATAGCTGCTCTTGCCACATATTCAGCTACCTTAGGTGCTATTCTCAAATCAAATGGTTCTGGAATAACATAATCTTCATTTAACTCTTCATCAGTAATAATTTCAGCTATGGCTCTAGCTGCAGCTATTTTCATTTCGTCATTTATTTCTGAAGCTCTAACATCTAAAGCTCCTCTAAATATTCCTGGAAAAGCTAGTACATTATTAACTTGGTTTGGAAAGTCTGATCTACCAGTACAAACAACCTTAGCTCCTGCTTCTTTTGCAATGTTAGGTAATATTTCTGGATTAGGATTCGCCATTGCCATAACTATAGCATCTTTGTTCATAGATTTAACCATTTCACTAGTAACACAGTTAGCTACAGATACTCCTAAGAATACATCTTTACCTTTTAAAACTTCTTCTAAAGTTCCTTGTTCTTTATCCTTATTAGATATTTTAGCCATCTCTTCTTTATATTTATTCATTTTTACCGTGCGGCCTTCGTATATAGCTCCTTGAGTATCGCAAAGTATTACATCTTTTACATTCAATCTTATAAGTAATTTTGCTATGGCTATTCCTGCTGCACCTGCACCATTAATAACTACTTTTATATCTTCCATTTTCTTATTAGCTAATTTTACTGCATTAAATAAGCAAGCTAATGAAACTACTGCTGTACCATGTTGATCATCATGGAATATTGGAATATTGCATATTTTTTTAAGCTCTTCTTCTATTTCAAAGCATTCTGGAGCTTTTATGTCTTCTAGGTTAACGCCTCCAAATGAGCTTTCCATTAATTTAACAGTTTCTATTATCTTTTTGCTATCCTTTGTGTCAAGACATATAGGAAAAGCATCTACTCCTGCAAAAGCTTTAAATAATACTGATTTTCCTTCCATAACTGGTAGTCCTGCTGCTGCCCCTATATCTCCAAGACCTAATACCGCAGTACCATTAGTTACTACAGCTACCCAATTTCCTTTTGATGTATAATCATAAACCTTATCATAATCTTTGCTTATTTCCATACAAGGCTCTGCTACTCCTGGTGTATACGCTAGTGTCATATCTTCTTTATTATTTACCGGTACCTTACAGTGAAGTGCAATTTTCCCTTGAAAATCTTTATGAAACTTTAATGCTGTCTCTTTTAAGTTCATAGTAAATCCTCCATTATAAAAATAATTTCTAATTTTACTAGTTTACACTACTGTATAAACTAAATAATATCTATCTTTATAATATATATTATTGAATACAAATACAACTTGTAAGACAGAATTATATGTTAAATTTAATTTTAATTTCCTTTTTATAATATTTATCTAATTATTATAAGCAGCTGTTCAAAATCAAAAAGTCTATAAATTAAAGCATCTTTTTAATAAAATATATTAATTACACTTTATAAACTTTTTGGTTTGTATATAATTTCTCCTCTGAAAAATTATATACTTGGTCTAAAAATTTTATTTTAAAAGTTCCGCTGCCTTCGATTCCTTTTTTTATCTCTCTTTCAGCTAATTCACCACAAATTCCTAGTAATGTTACTGCTATTAGGGTTGATATTAAATGCTCTTTAGTTACGGAAACTAATGTTGCAATTACAGCTCCCATCATACATCCCATGGCAGTGACCTTACTCATAATGCTATGTCCATTTTCTACTATATAACATATATCTTTATAGCATATAATATCTATCTTTCCAGTTATGCATATTACTGAATTTAATTTATAGCTTAAAGCTTCAGCTAAAGCTTTTCCTTCTTTTATATAATCAATACCCTCTTCATTTTCCTCACTATCTACCCCTTTAGAATTGGTTTTAAGTCCACATAAGGCTTTGATTTCTGAAAGATTTCCTTTAATTACAGAAAAGTTGATTTCCTTTAATAGTTTTTCAATAGAACTCTTTCTAAAGTTGGATGCAGCTATTCCTACAGGATCTAATACTACAGGTATATTTAAACTATTAGCCTTTTTCCCTGCCAATATCATAGATTTTAGTGTATCTTTTGTTAACATACCTATATTTATAAGAAGTGCTGAAGACTGAGATACTATTTCTTCTACTTCTTCTGCATCTTCACTCATTATTGGAGAAGCTCCTAAGGCCAAAGTTATATTTGCGCAATCATTACAACTTACATAGTTAGTTATTTGATGTATTAATGGCTTTTTATCTTTTATAAGCCCCAAAATAGTACCTCCCTTTTCAAGTACATCTTCTATATGTTTATACTCACTCAAATTTTGTTCCCCCTTATTCTAAACAATTATTTAAAATTAACAATTATAAAACTTTATGAGAATTATCTTTAATTATCAATTGATATCCTTAAACTCTAAACTTACCCTACAATTATAGATATTTAACCTTATATAAGATTAAATAGTTTTCATAACTTTAGTTTTCTCAAATACCATAATTAAAAGATAAGCAATTACACTTCCTACTACTGTACTTACACCAAAAGGTATTATAAAAGCAAAGGCACCTACTGATTTTCCCATAATTAATTTAGCTATAGGAAAGGACATCAATGATCCTAGTATTCCTGTTCCTATTACTTCTCCTATTACTGCCATGAAATTTTTCTTTGTTTTTTTATAAAAATAACCTGCTAAAGTTGCCCCTACCATACTGCCAGAAAAAGCAAGTAAGGTCCCTGTGCCAAAAATATTTCTAAGTAGTGATATACAAAAGGCTATAGCTGCTCCATTTACAGGTCCCAACGCTATTGCAGATACAACATTTATAGCATGTTGTACAGGAAAACACTTTGCAACGCCCATAGGAATATAAATAGATGACCCTAATACGCCTATAGCAATAAACATAGCAGATAATACTATTTTTTTAGTTTTCATAAAGATTCCCCCTTTTAAATTTATTGTGCATAGCTAATGATGCAATTTAAGATAATTCTCAAATTTACTGAATATTTTAAAATTAAAAAAGCACAAATCCAGTTTTGGATTTGTGCTTATGTTTACAGCATAAATATAGGATAAATTTAAATATCCCAAACACACTTCCTACGCTGGTATTATCCAGTTCAGGTTAAGGGTCTAAAAGTACACACTTTTACTCTCAGCCAGTTTTACTAGCTCCCCTGTGCAAATATTTTCTTTATAGTTTAATATTAACATCTTGTTTCTGTATATTCAACTTATTTATTTAATACATCTTAGAGTAATTTATATAGCTCTCTATCTTCTCTTTCCATTCTTTTTTCTATTTTATCAAAAACCTCTTTTGTATTAATAATAAATTTATCTTTATTATTAATTATCTTACTCCTAGTATTAAATTGATTTTTATAATTATTAAATATACTAAGTATATCTCCCATCTCATCAATGTAACACTTAGCTATATTTTTAATTTTTTCATTTTCATTTTTTAATAAGTTTGGATATAGGAATTTATCTTCACTCTCTAAGTGAATTCTTAGCTTTCCTGATAGTAAATTTATATTTTTTGCAATTTCACTGCATTCCACTTCTAAATCTTTATTTATAAGCTTCTTTATATTATAAATCATCTCTAAGATTTCAATATGTTGTCTAGTTAAATTATTAATATTAGCCATAAAAGTACCCCCAAAGTAAAATTCTTATTTTAACATAATTCTATTACTTTTAGGCAAATATTTCTGTAACATTTATTACACTTTGTAAATTTTATTAAATAAAGGAATTTATTAAAAATTATATGGCTTACAAATTATTTCTTTAATTTTTGTATCTAGTATAGCTGAACCATGTGCTGGAGTTAATATTATTGCCGTATCTGCACCTTTCCCTGAGCCACCTATAGAAATTATATCTTCTCCATATGGTATAGTCCCTCCATCTAGTGCCATTGTAGCTACTTCTACTGCCACTTTAACACCTTGTCCAAACATACGTAAACTATAAGCCATAACCTCTACAGGAGAAATTCCTCCAAATTTTGTTGAAAGAGCTCTTTCAGCACCAGACAATACGTGAGTACTTGTATATACCTTAAATCCACAGCTCTTTAATTCTTCCATTCTTTCCTCACTTATTTCTTGAATACCAGCTTCTCTAAAACCATTAACATGAGTAACAACTACTACATTTAATCCACTATCTTTTAATAGTAAAGCAGTATCTCCTGCACTAGAAGCCACAACTATATTTTTAATTCCTCTTTCCTTTGCAGTTTTAACTGCAAGTTCAATTGTTTTTATAGTATTCTCTCTTCCTGCTTTTTCAAAATACATAATCATTCTCCTTTTATTATTTAATATTAAAATTCCTGTTATAGATAAGTTCCATAGTTTCTTCTAAAATCCTTTTATTCATTAAATAAAGCTATTTAAATGCATTAAAATAAAAATATAATTCTCCAAATAATATTAAGTATTAATCTTTATAATTTTTAATATTTCTCCTTTTTCATTTAATTTAACGCAGGTTAAAACTCCCTCTTTATACCCAGCTCCTGTATCAATATTCAAAGAATTCTCTTCCTCATTATAAATAGGTTCCCTATTTTCACAGGGAGTATGTCCAATTATTTGTAATTTATTTATATTTTTTATTTTCCCTCTGTTCCATAGAACCCCATGGGGGTCTGTTTCATCAAAGCAATTTAAAGTAATTTCAGATAGGCCTGCATGACTTATAAATATATTCTCATTTTCCCAATATAAAGGTAAAGTTAAAAACCAATTTACATCTTCAATTGGATTTTTATTTTCACTTTTATATTGCTCTAAAGTTTCATATCCACACTGCCTTAACCAATTTTCATTAGGTTCATTTAAGAAATGATATATAATTTCAAATTCATGATTTCCTTCTAAAAATACCACATTACTAGGAAACTATTCTTTTAATTCTCTACAATATTCCACAGTTTTAGGTGAAAAACTTCCCCTATCAATTAAATCTCCAACTTGAATAAATAACTCATCCTTACTATTCCAATGTTCTTCAATAAGTTTTTTAAGCTCTAAATAACATCCATGAACATCACCTATAACAAATAAATTCATATTTCCTCCACATTAAATTAAAATCTTAATAACTTTAATTATCTTTTCCAATCATGCATTTATTTTATCATTTTTAACTGTAAACATGATATATTATCTTTTCTATATAAAATTAAAGATATTTCTTATCTATCTAAGAAATATCTTTAATTTACATAATAAAAATCCACCATTCTTAATTTTAAGGGTTTATACTATTTTTATAGAAAATTTATTTTTTAAGATATATTTTAGCCTATCACCTAGGATATCTATATTTTAAATATCTACTTTAAAATATGATTAAATTTTATTTAACCACATTATTTCTGCCTCTTTTTTTAGCTTCATATAGATTTCGGTCTGCTAAAGCAATTATTTCTTCACTAGTCAATTGCTCTTTAAACATAGTGAATATACCAAAGGAAGCAAAGATTTCTATTTTCTTATCTTCAATTTGAATTATCTTTTCCTCAATTTTCACTCTCATTCTTTCTGCAATACTATAGGCAGAATTATTACTTGTATTATTAAGGCATATTAAAAATTCATCTCCACCGTATCTTGCAATCCAGTCTATATCGCCTCTAATACAACCTAATAAAATGTTAGCAATTTCTTTTATTACAAAATCACCAACAATATGTCCAAAAGTATCGTTAATTTCTTTAAACTTATCAATATCTGCTATTAATACTGACAAAGGTTTTCCCTCAATAACACTTTTTATAATATCAGCAGGTAATCTTTCGCTGATATATCTTCTGTTAAATATATTAGTTAAGTCATCTTTAACAACCATATTATTCATATCAACTAAAGAGTTTTTTAAGCTACGTCCACTTTCATATTCTCCACTACCTACCATCATAGTGTTTGTAACATCTTTAAATAACTCTAAAACAATTTTATGCTGCTGAATTTCTGTGGGTATAGCTGTAACCATAAAAAGCTTTTCAGCTGTATTTTCTAGTTTCATAAAGGTATCATTTTCTATATAAGCTCTCATTGCAATACAATTATCACAAATCTTCTGACTACTCCAATATTTATAGCAAATTTCGTTAGTTTCTTTAATACTACTTTCTTTATAATCCATTACATTTTTCTTTACAGGATCAATAATTCTTATACTATCATATATAGTTTTAAAAAAATCTAACTTTTCCTTTAATACTTCAATTGTTATAGGTTCTTTCATTAAAACTAAGCATCCCTTCTAAAATTAGTTTATGCTTCATAAAATCCATAAATTTAACTTATGTAAGAATGTAACTACTTATACATTTAATCTTTTGTATTAATACAATATTTTATATTCCATCATAATCTATGGACTAATTTTAACATCTTATAAAAATTTTAGTCAACAAGCAATCTATATTAATTTTTATATAAAGTGCGTATCTCTTATTGAATAGCTTAATCTATATACTTGTATAGTAGACACTTAAAAATTACAATACTCTCCCTTTCATGGAAATCTAATTTTATTTTATGAAAAAATCCACCATTTTTACTGGTGGATTCTTATGTTAACTTATTAAATAATTAATTTCTTCTGAAAATGTTAATTCTTTAGGCCTCCAAATTCTCTTTAAACTTTCTAGTTCTTTATAGGGTAAATTTAATGCTTTAATAAATTTATAAAAGTCATTATCTAGCCATGGTGGTGTCCATCCTCCTGAACGACATATATGAATTGCATCAATGTTATTTTTCTCATTAAATTTAGGAAAATCTAAGTAATCTATCTCATAATTATTATTTAATTCCTCGAAATCTTCTGGTTTTTCTAAGGTGTAGGGACTATAAAATATATTAGCTTTTTTAATAATATTATTTTTAAATAATATTCCTAGCCAATTAGCACAGTTAAGTTCAAAACGTAAAGAAGCTAAACCACCATACCCCAAATCACTGTGAGCATCAAATAAAAAAACTTCATCACAATCATAATATTTTGATATGTCATAAGAATACTTATGAGAGTCAGAAACAAAAACCCTTATATCCTCTGAAAAATTAAACTTATTTCTTATCTCATCCCAAAAATTCAAAGCATCTTTACTTACCTTTATTTCCTCTTCTAAATTAACTCCCTTTATACCTTCTTCTATATATCTTCTATACCAAGCAGAAAGAAGTCCTCTTTGGTTTTCAATATAGGAGCCACACCACTGAGGTATAATTTTTACAAAATAGTCCCAATCAACACTTAAAATAGCCCTATTCATAAAATCAACTCCTTTTTCTATACTAGTTATTAAAATAATGTATATACATACTTTAATTCTAGCCCACCTATATATTCTTTACAAATCCTTACAGCCACTTCTACGTAGGTTTTCCTATGATAAAGTGTCTTCCACTAAGAATGAATAAACAATTCATTCTTTATCTAACCTTATCCCTCTATTACTCCATTTTTCTCCACAGTTCATTAAATCTCATAAAAATATTCTAAATAAAAAATAGCCTATCTAAGTAATTTTTTACTTAGATAGGTTGAAAGTTATTTTATTTTTTTTATAACTATATGATTTTTTAAACATATAATATTGAAATTTATTATAGCTATGTCATTTATATTTTATAGTTAAACTTGTAAGTTCAAAAATGAAGTTAAACGATTTAATAGCGCTTTCAACTAATTTATCACTTGTCACTCTGTAGCTTGTCATTGAAATAAGTACATCTCATATTAAGGTTCGACAATAATGAGTATTAACGCAGAAACAAATGGTTTATAGATTTAAATACATCCTATGTTAAGGTTCAACAAAAGGTTATCTAAAAAAAGATTTGGCTGAAATAACATTTAAATACATCTTATGTTAAGGTTCAACTGAGATACTGAAGCAACAACAAGCATTTGTTCAAAAATTTAAATACATCCTATGTTAAGGTTCAACAACGATTATCATATATTGAAGATAAGATCCAACAAAATTTAAATACATCCTATGTTAAGGTTCAACCACTGTGCTTAAGCCATTCTCCATCTTTATTATACTCTTTAAGCCCTTGAAAATAAAGGCTTTTCTTAAAATTTTACCAACCATTTTATATTTTTAGAAAAACAATAGAAAAACTCCTCATAAACCTTGATATTTCAATAGATTATGAGGAGTTTTATTTTATTTGAGGTTGGTAAAATTAATCTTCATACATAATGTAAATTTAATATTTAATAGCACTTTCGACCAATTTGTCACTTGACACTCTGTAACTTGTCATTGAAATAAGTACATCTCATGTTAAGGTTCAACATGTAATAAAGAAACTTGCAATGGATTGGTCATTTAATTTAAATACATCTCATGTTAAGGTTCAACTTCATCAATTGAGAATTGACTATTGACAATGGAGAATTGTTGACATTTCTCTTTTTATAAGAGAAATTTAAAATCCATTTGTTTTTAAAAAAATTAGTTTGATTAAAACTAATTTTAACCTTAATTGTCAATTATCCATTCTCAATTTTCAATTGTATAAGGTTCAATCACTGCAATTAAGCCATTCTCTACTTCTAGTATACCCTTTAAGCTATTGAAAATAAAGAATTTATTAAAAATTTTCCCAACCACTTTGAATTTTTGATAAATTTAATAAAAAACTCCTCCTAAACCTTGATTTTTCAATTGATTAGGAGAAGTTTTATTTTAGATGTGGTTGGGAAAATTTTATATAGTTTAGGACATATTCTGAATTGTTGCTAATGTTAACCATGCTATGATATCCTCCATAATGTAAATTTATTAATATAACCTTAAAACAGAACCCAATAAAAAACAGCAGATAGATTTATATAAAAATAAATCTATCTGCTCTTTCTTCATTTTTTACAGTGTCTATACCAGAACTTATGTAAAATTTAATTTATATCTTTTTAACAAATTCAAATTTTAATTTCATAGCTCCAAAGCCATCAATTTTACAGTCAATATCGTGATCTCCATCAACTAAACGTATGTTTTTTACCTTTGTACCTATTTTTATAACTGATGAGCTTCCTTTTACTTTAAGATCTTTGATTACTGTTACAGAATCACCATCATTTAATACATTTCCATTAGCATCTTTGATAACTTTTTTATCTTCAGTATTTTCCTTTTCTGTCTCTAAAGTCCACTCATGTGCACATTCTGGGCAAACAAAAAGACCTCTATCTTCATAAGTGTACTCTGAATTACATTTTGGACAATTTGGTAAACCTAGCATAATTTCATTTCTCCCATTTGTTATTATAAATTCTATTTTATGATTAGCTCACAAAAACTACTTATCTACTAAAATTACGAAATTTCTCTATAATATTTTAGGAATTTTTCTTTTGGATAGATAGGACCCTCATAAACTCGTAATAATATCATATTTAAGCCTTAGAGAATCTTAACTTGAAAAAATATTAGAATTTTTAAATCTAATTTATTTACGTAGTTATACCAATTTTCTAATTTGATATGCTCACTTACTTAACCAAATTGATATGATATAAAGCTTCCTTTATTTAAATCATAGAAGAGAAATTTTATATTTATTATATGTATTAATCTTTTACAGCTTAATCATTAAATAAGAATTATTTTTAGTTTCCTTTTTACAACTTTATAAGAATAGCAATACAACTTAAAAATTGCAAAAAAATATATAAGGAATCCCTTATATGCCTATATACTATCATAGTTTTTTCATATTTACAAACTTTCTTCAAATCTTACATATATTATTCTAATAAATCTTCTTTTAGATTTAAATACATCATATGTTATGGTTCAACAAATCCTCACTTTCCAATGTACGGATCATCATTAGAATTTAAATACATCTTATGTTATGGTCCAACATGGTTCGGAGGGATAAGTTTTGTTTGGAGATAGATATTTAAATACATCTTATGTTAAGGTTCAACTTCATCAATTGAGAATTGACTATTGACAATTATTGATATTTCCCTCTTATAAGAGAAATTTTAAATCAATTTGTTTTAAAAGTAACTAATTCATATTTAAATTGATAAAACCATCAAGTTCAAGTAAAAATTTTGCTAAAAAAGTATTAAATGCATCCTATGTTATGGTTTAATCTCTGTATTTAAGTCATTCTCTATTTTCATTATACCCCTTAAGCTCTTGAGAATAAGGGCTTTTCTTAAAATTTTACCAACCGTTTTGTATTTTTGAAAAAATTAATAAAAACACCTCACAAACATTGAATTTTCAATGAGCTGTGAGGTGTTTTATTTCATATGAGGTTGGGAAAATTAATCTTCAGACATAATGTAAATTTAATAGCACTTTTGGCTAATTTATCACTTGACATGCTGTAACTTGTCACTGAAATAAGCACATCCTATGTTAAGGTTCAATATACTACTGCAAATGAAAAAATAATAACACCTGATTAATTTAAATACATCTCATGTTAAGGTTTAACCATTGAAAAATCAATGAGTTTAAGTGTATGCATATATCTAAACTCATTGATATCTATAGCTTCTATAAGTGTTTTACCAAATAACTCCATTAATAGCAAAACTATTATAGCAATAGTCTTAAAATCCTCAATTATTAATATCTTAGCTGAATTTACTTAAGTTAGCTACTTGGTAAAATACTTTAAATCTAATTATATATGCAAAAACCCGCACCTAAGCTGCTACCTTTTTCCCCCAAACCTAGACCAATAGCCATTAGTGCTTTCTTTTGGCTGTGTTCATCTTCATTTACTATTATCTTAACTTTATTTCCTAAAAGTTTTATTCCCTTATAGGAATATTTCATCGGTACTCTATTAAGTACTTCTATTTCTCTAATAAATGAACAATCATCTTCTCTCTTCTCTAAATCTTTTTCAAATTGTTTGAGCTTTTTATCTAGGTTGTCATTAAGCCTCTTTTTCAAAGTTTCTATTGTAAAATTATTTTTAAGCCAAGGCTTATTATCTATAGTGATTATTAAAGGTTTTACTGTATACAATTCCTTAATCTTATTTACTTCATGTACATTTAGATCTATATCTATAGCTTGAATATCATAATAACTATGATTATATAATGCCATGGCAAGCCTATTTAATAATTGAAGATTTAAACTTCTAAGTCTAAATTCATATTTCTTATCCTTTTTATAAATTCCATCTTCTTCTCTAGGATAAAAAGTATCATATACATATTTATATATTTTCTCCTTATGGACTTTTTTTAACAACGAATTGTTAAGCATACTATTATTTATAAATACCCCTATTCTATAAGGGGTATCATTAAAATGTACATCAGCATTCAGTAATACTTTTATTTTTAACTCATAGTAGTTCATATTAGTAAATTTCTACTAACTCTAGTAACTTATTATTAAAAATTCCATCATTTTTATAAAAATCATCATAAACTCTCTTTATCTAGCATTTTTATAACATTATCGATAAGATCTTCTAAAAATAATTTTATATCTTTTCCTTTGAAATTTTCATAGATTTTTTCTTCTGATATTCCTTCGTATCCATGAGCTAATATACTTTATTTCTAAGAATTTTTAAATCTTTTAATAATTTGCATTCACTCAATATACTAGTACTAATCTCATCATCTTCTAATAGTATCTCTATTATTTTTTCCATAGCTTCTACTGAAAGAATTCTGTCTTCATATCTCCAATTTTCTGCCTTGTATTTTTATATTTTTTAATTTTTCAAAATCATAATTAATTGAAGTGTTTTATTAATATAAGCTTCACCTTTATTATTTATAGTTATAATCTTTTTATTATCTAATATTAATTTATGCATTTCTTCCTGTAATCTATATACTCTACCTTAAAAATCTGTATATGCACCCTTTTCATATTGAAATATAGCATTATTTTTAACTTCATTTACAATATATATTATCTTTATTTTTCAAAATTTCAATATTATCATATATTTTTTTAGCAAATTCCCTATTATTACTACTATCTTTTAATGGTAGTATATAATATATGGCATCTTCAAAAGCAAATTGAATTCTACTTCTACCTGATTTTAATGTACTAATTATTATTTCAATTTCATCATTCAATTTAGGAAAATTCTTTTTAAATTCTTTTAATATTATCTCTGCTGCATCATAATTTTGACCTTTAATCAATAATTTTATGTCATTTTTAAAATTTTCTTTCCTTAAATTGTATGATATATCAAGTTTTTCAGCTATTTCTTCCCCGTATTTTGTATAATATGAATGAATATTCCCTTGAAAATAATTTATAGAATTCATTAACAATGCTGTATTCATAGCTTGAGTACCGCCAGTAACATTAATATATAATTCTTTTAAATCATTCTTTTCATTTAACTCTAAAATCTTTCTAAGATAGTATTTATGCATGATATCATAGTCAGATGGATTCTCATTTATTTCAAATAATTTTAATTCACCTATTTGCTTAAATTTATTTGTACCAATTTTAATTTTGAAATCTTTATTATTACTCCACATTTTTTTAATTATCTTCCCAAGAAAAATAGTATCCGTTGCTTTATTTTTAGTATCAGTTTGATTTGTAGAAAATAATATTACTTTATCTATTTTTTTATCTCCAAATTCAGCTCTTAATTTATTTATTGTAGCCTTAATTATTGGAAACTCTACATACTCAAGTGCATCATCTATTTTTTCTAACAACAACTCTGTGAATCTTCTATAGTTCTTTCCAATACTGAATGGATTATTTAATATCTCTATGATCTCTTCATTATTTGAAAATATACTTTTTAACTTATCACTTTTCCCTTCGATAACTTTAATATCATTGGTTCCTAAGTTCATTATTAAAGTATTTTCCATGCTATCTCTCCTTTACCTCTATCCAACCTAGACTTTCTGTCAACATCCCATCTTTTGACACAATCCATTTTGATGTTGGAAATTCACTTTTTTTCCTTTTCTTTTTATTATTAGATATCATATAAAGTAAATCATCATTTAAATCTACATTTATTGTATTACTGAACAATCCCTTAAGTTTTCCTACCCTCATAAGAAAACCCTTATTATTATCATTAAATTCTCTTATCTTATCTAATAATAAATTATATTGGTTTATTAAACCTTTAACTTCTTCTCCCTTAAATTTATTTATCTCTTTAAGTTCTCTGTTAATGACTTTTTCATAAAAATTATTAATCTGCATAAATAATGCCTTTTTATTAAAACCATTCTTTAATATGATTTCTGTTTCTAGCAATTCGTTTTTATCTATGGCTTCAACTAATACTTGCAAACTTAAACATGATTCATTTACTTTTATAGACTCATATAGATTAAAGTTTTGAATTTCATAAATAGCTGTGCTTACATTTTTATTTATTAATGTATCTCTAACTATTAAATTTTTAAATATGTCTTCATTAACTCTTCTAGTGTTTTCTCTAAAAAAATCTTCTCCAACATAGGTTTTCTTAAAACCTGTATTTCTATTAATATACCTTTCATCAATTGTTTTATTACTTTTATGATAAAGTATAGATGTTCTTATACCCCCCTTTAATGAGGATCCTGGTATAAATGCAAAACCTCTAGTTTTCATGCACTGGCTTATTTCCACTGATTTATTAGAATAGCATTTTATTCTCTTTTCTGTTACCTCTTCAAGATTTATATGATTACGTTTCAATAGGTCCTTAATCTGGAACTTGTCCCTACTATTTGAACTTTTGTTTTTTAAAATATCTATATAAAGATTAAATTCTGCTTCTTTCTCTATAAGTATATCTGTAATTTTATCTTTATCTAGTATTACTACT
The DNA here is from genome assembly GCF_054863625.1 of Clostridium sp. Marseille-QA1073. NCBI lineage: Bacteria > Bacillati > Bacillota > Clostridia > Eubacteriales > Clostridiaceae > Clostridium > Clostridium sp. Marseille-QA1073. Next base: position 84,516 of record NZ_JBSVQM010000017.1, read on the forward strand.
TCACCTTTTTCTAATATAAAATCTATATAAGGACTTAATTTTTTACTATCTTCTGCAGTAATAACAGTAGGAGAGAGAGTTTTAATTTCTAATGGAATTATTTTACCTATCAATATAACTCTCACCTCCAATTGGATATAAAAAGGCTTTTCCATATACATAAACTAGATGACTAAATTCACTGTTTTTGTAGGTGAATATATCACCTTCTACAATTCCAGTAAATACACTACCTTCTTTAATCATTCTAATAGTTGGTTTTTTAATATTAGTGGAGAATTTTGAAAAAATAAAACCATTTCTATTTTCTAATATGTATTTACCTATTTTATCTACTTCCTCTACTTTTGGAAAAATCATAGATAAATTTATAAAAAGGTCACCTTCGTTAACTAAAAGATTTTCTTCCTCAATATAGACTTCTTCTACCACTCCCGCTCCTAATGATCTTTTTCCGCCTAAAGATACCAACTCTAAAGTTTTTACCATTTCTTGCTTTAATATATCTTCCTCATCTTGTATATAAAAATAGAAATAAGGAATTACTTTAATATCCTTTTCCTCTTTATAATTTATAATTTTGTAGGAATTATAATAAGTATTCACTGATGATTTAGACAATCTGTCAATAGCATTTCTTTGTATAGTTTCCTCTTCTATTGGTGAATAACCTTCTAAAACTTTATCTATAGGAAGTAAAAGTTCTTCCTTTTCAAAATAATATTTTCTACCAATAAGCATGCCCTTATCAAAGCTATAATCAATATAATCAAGGCTCTTATCATAGTTTCTACTTAACTTACTCATGGTATTTTTCGATACATAAGAAATTCCTTTGTATTTCTTTCTGTTTAAGATGTTTTTTTCTTCATCTTCTAAAGTATTTTCTTTCTTTCTTATTAATAAGAAGGGCTTTGGTAAAAACTCTATCTTTTCGTTTATATCTCCTCTGCTTATATTAAGTCCTAAAAAAGCTGAAGATATTTTAACTTTTTCATTTATAGCATCAACTATCTTTTTCATCTCTTCTTTAGAATAGATAAAAGATAAAGAGTTAATAAGCATAGAATATAACTTATCTGATGGAATGTAATCATAAAGCTCTTCTCCAATATGAATCTTGCACTTATCTTTAAATTTCAATATAACCTTCTTCATCGCCACCACCTGCTATAACTGAAAGTCTTTTTTGAATTTCTCAATATAATCTTTAGATATCTCCTCTAAACTGCTTGCTTCCTTAATTAATTCCTTTTTATAATTTTTAATTAATTTTTTATACATCTTAATATTCTTAAAGGAAACTTGTCCATATCCTCTAGTTCCATTTCCACCTAAATAATCATCCTGTAAAAATTCTAATCCTTCTACTAAATACTTAATATTTTCAATGTCTTCTTCATTGTAAATAGTATATATCATCTCAAAATTAAAAATTGCCCCTTCTGGCACTCTTTCTAGTACTCTAGGATTTGCAAATGAACTTAATCTATTAATGGTATTTTCCCACTTTGATTCTGTGTAAGCAAATTCTAAGTCCTTAAAATCTCCAGTTTTATTTTTCATAGACTTTAATATATCTTCACTTAGAAAAGCATCTCTCACTATAATCCTAGTTGGAAGTGTTTCTTTTTTATCATCATTTTTCCCTGCAGATATACCAAATATCTTACAAACATGGCATACGCCACATTTACATGGTTCTCCACTACTTTTGCCATAAGCTAATTCAGTTAAACTTCTCATCTTTCCCTTTATTGAAGACCCTGGTATATAAGGCTCTCCCTTATGATTTTTAATTACACTACTATCAATGCCCCCAATTTCTAAACTACTATTTCCCCCTCCTATATGAATCCCTGTTTTAATTACTAATTCTCCATCTATTATTAATCTTCCTAATATTTCGCTCATAAAAGTCCCTCCTTAATTATTATCACCATAGTATTTTCTGTAGGCAACAATGGTTTCCATAAATTCTTTTATAGATTCTTTTTCCATATCTTTATTTTCTAAACTTAACTTTTCTAACCCTTCATCAATTATTGCTAGTAAGCTTGTTATGGCAATATTTTTTATATTCTTCCCATGTACATAAGCAAGTTTGGGTCTTAATCTCTTGAGTTCCATAACTGTATCTGCACTCATAATCTCAGAATAAATTTTTCTAATTTGTGATGTACTCATTTTATTATCTTTTAAAAATTCTGCATATTTTTTCGCATTTAATATGAATTGATCATACCCCTCATTTAGTGAAGATATTTTTAATATATTTGATTTAAAGTAATTCTCTAAAGGTCTAATGTCTTCTCCATTTCTAAACCCTTTATTTGACTTTCCATAATTACCTTTATTAGATTTATTATTAAATTTTTTTTGCCTATCGTGTCCAAAATCACCCATACAAAATTCCTCCCTTTATAATTTTCTGCAATTACACCTAGCCCACTTATTTGCATATGGTATTATCATTGCACCTACTTCTGGTGTCGATTTCTTAATGCTATTTAAGCATAATTCTTCATATTGATTTATTAGATCCTCAACTTTCTCTTTAGCATCACCTTTATTTAATTCTCTTAAATAATAAGATAATCTGTATATCTTTAAATAATTAATACCTTTACCATCTCTTTTAAATACCGACTTAAATCCTTTTGTACTTTTATCTATTTTTTCAAACAAAGCATTATTCTCAGTTAAGTTGTATAAACTTTCTATCTTATTTTTTAATTTCATTATCTCAAAGTACTCATTCCAACTAAATACTTCCCCCATAAAACAGATTTTATCTTTTCCAACACTAGATTTTCCCTTTTCTAGAAACCCTTCTGTAATATTAGCTGTTTGTAAAATTGGGAAGTTAGAGTCAAACATTCCTACTCCAGCAGAAAATGTCTTTCCTTTATCCTGTGTATATACTTCAAACAATTTTCTTAAAATATATGCAAACTCAAAAACTTCATCATATCGCCCTACAATAAAGGTATCATCGCCTCCAGCATATATTATTGTTATTTTTTCCTTCCAGTTCTTTGTCTTTAAACCTTCTTTATATGCCTTTGGAATATACTCATTAACTATTGCTTCTTGCACAAATCCCTCAAAAAACATACTCAAGCTTCTGCTTAATGTCATAACTTGTCCAATACTTTTAGCTTGTATAAATAAACTTCCTAAATTATCTACATCTAGCTTTAAAACTCCAATTTTGTTATCCCCTAGATTCCATTGGCTTTTAGAAATATCGTCAAGGGATTTTTTAATAAACCTTATACTTTTAAATGTATATCCTTCAGCTTCTTCATATTGGAAATTATTTATAGCATAACTAGTTTGTATCTCTCTATTTAAATTTTCCATTTTATCTAAAAAGAATATTTCATATCCTAAGGCTTTAAATATTTCTTTTACATTTCTATAACTTTCTGTTTTTATATCATGATCTTTTATGTTTTTTTCCACATAAATTTTCTTATTACTTGCGTCCTCAACTAACTGTATATAGGATGTACACAAGCTACATCTATTCTCACTATCTAAGTTTTTATAAATACTTCCGCATACACTGCAGGTATTATCTAATGTTCCTCCACTATCAATTGGTCCAAATATATCTACAAAGTTCTCTTTAAGCCCTATTTCGCTCCATTTTCTTGTTTTAGCCTTTCCTGATTCTTCTCCTACGCTTTTCCATATTTCTGAAAAGAACTCAAAATCTTCAACCTTAAAGCCTACATAAGCTAGTGACATATATAGTTCACCTTTATGTGCTTTTAAAATAATATTGCTTAAGTCCTTTTTAATTTTATCTAACCTTTCTATATCAGCTTTACTAGCTAATATATAGAAGTTTCCTCCTCCACTATAAAGCACATTTGATATATTTAAATTTAATTCTCTAACTATATATTTTGAGCATAAATCCTGTAATAATGTTAAATAAAAAGATCTTCCTTTGAGAGTTTTTAATGCATCTTCTTTCTTAGTTCTAAATATAAAATTTTGTATACCTGAAAAATCACCTTTTATAAGTAAAAGTTCTTTTTCATTTATTTTTAAACAATAATAAATAGCAGAGGTCACTTTACAAACATCAAACAATGAAACATTACAATTAGGTTTATTTATAGCAGGCAAGGTAGATAACCTTTTCATTAGCAGATAATATAAACTCTCATAATCTAATTTTTTTTTATTTACTTCTTCTATAGTTTTATCAATGTATTCATTCCATAATTCCTTATCTATGGTGACATCCTTTGTTCTCACTAATAATTTTTCATCAAATGATAACTCCTGTAATGGTATATAACTATCCTTATCTTTAAAAATATTCTTTAAACTATATATAACTGACTTATTTCCTTGTTTGCAGTGAATATTGCCTATTGCTATATCATATGCCCGCTTTAATAATTCATCTTCTACTTCTTCAAAAATTATTTTGCTGTATTTTTCACTATTTACATTTTTTATATATTGTTTAAAACCATAAATTAGACTTTCATATTTCTTCAAACTTCCCTCTCCCTCCACAGTTAAATCTTATATTTCAAATTATTTACTAAGTATATAGATATATACATTCTATGTGATTTTGTAAACACCTTCTTTATATGTAAAATAATTGTCAATATATAAATTAATAAGGATTAAATTCGCATAATTTGCAAATTTAATCCTTATTTTTTATCTTCATTCTCATATTTTATATTATATTAAGATAATTAATATTGCTTATGATTATATCTAATGATAATTTTTTATCTTTTAGGTATATTTTATATAAAAACAACATTAAATAAAAATTTAAATACCTCTCATGTTAAGGGTCAACAAAATAAGATCCAATCATAAAAACTTTAAGAGAAGAATCTAAATACATCCTATGTTATGGTTCAACGAGAAATGGCGCAGAGTGTGAAATTTGCAAAGAGTTATTTAAATACATCTTATGTTAAAGTTCAATTACCAGCTACATTAATACAAAACTTTAGTAAAGGATTTAAATACATCCCATGTTAAGGTTCAATAAACAACTTGATGATTTTACTCAATACTTTGCTAATTTAAATACATCTTATGTTAAGGTTCAACGTATAATCGAAAGGAGTTTTGGAAAATGGAAAAGTTATTTAAATACATCCAATGTTAAGGTTCAACTAAGAGGGTTTAGATATATCAAGTTAAAACAAGATGAATTTAAATACATCTCATGTTAAGGTTCAACCACTGTGCTTAAGCCATTCTACATTTCCATTATATCCTTTAACCCACTAAAAATAAAGGCTTTTCTTAAAATTTTACCAACCATTTTGTGTTTTTTAAAAAATAATAGAAAAACTCCTCATAAACCTTGAATTTTCAATAGGTTATGAGGAGTTTTAATTCTTTTGAGGTTGGTAAAATTATATTATAGGATCTTCCCCTGTGTCATTTTGAGAACTCCTAATATTTCTCCCCTGAAAACTGACTTTTGAAAATGAGACAAATATTTTTTTACATATTCTAAATATTCTTCCCACTCTTTTTTCATCAACATCATAAAATAAAAATGAATAGTTATATTTCATTTTTCCCACATTTTTTCTATCTATCATAGTAAATAGCTCTAAGTAAAACTAAATATACAAATAAAGCAGCTAGAAGTTAAACCTACAAATTCAATTCCTAGCTGCTTTATTAAATACAAAATATTATCTATTCTTTTTATTTGTTTTTACTAAATGTATTTCATTTTCTGTTATTTCTAAAAATATCTGAAGATACATAATTTCTGAAAAGCAACAGGTTAGTATATCCTCTTCTACACCTTCTCTTTTGTAGTAATCATGAGTATATCTATTTCTTAATCTAACTATAGTAATCAAAAATTCACATAGGGTATCATCTAAAAAACCATGAATCCTGGCTCTCTTAATTAGCTCTGTTCCTGATACTCCATCAATATAATTATCAATCATAACAAGATAAGTTTCACACATATCTATGATATACTCTGTAAAATCTTGAAAATATCCTAATATTGCTCTTCTAATATATACAGATTTAGTATTAGTATACTCCATAATTGCACCTTGCATTAAAGCTAAGGTATCTTGAGCTATTTTAAATTTTAATTCTAATCGTTTTTTTTTATATTTATAATATGGACTCATTTCTTTTTCTCCTTAGAATTTCTTTGTCTTGCTCCACTAAATTCTCTAGCCATTGATTATTTCTTCTATACTTATTAACGTATAGTCTAAAATCCATATACTTTAAACTATCTATAATTAATTTGTTCTCACTTTTGATAAATTCCGTTGCTAATGTTGAATCAAATTCCTTCATATATAAAAAAGTGATATGAATATTATCATAAGAAAAATACTTTCTAAATACAGATTCTAAAATATCCTCAACCTCAAACTCAAAGCTTATAGTTTTTCTATATTCTAATAAAACTAAAATATCAATATCACTTCGTCCTTTATGCCAATATTCTGTGTTGAAGCTACCAAATAAAGCTATTCCTATCAACGTATCTATATTAGGAATTTCTAACTCTTCTAAAACATTCATACTCTCACCAACTTTTTATACAATTTTATTATAAATAATATCCAGCATTAGTATATCACATAATGCAATTAATTTCTATTCTACAGAGTATGATTAGCTACAATGCTTATTGATAATTACATTCACTGGAACTTTAGCTGTTACCATTACTAAATTTAGTAGTATATACTAATGATAATAGAAAGGTTAATAATACAAAATAGGTATTTAGCTGTTCTAAATATATGTTTAAGCATATAAATTTAATTTTAAAATAATAATTCTATAAGCAAACAGTATTAATCACCGCTAATCATCGGTTTGGTTGTTTACATAAAATAGGAAACAGTATTCTTCAACAAATTATTCTATGTTAATGCTCAACAAAACAAGGGAATATGATTTGAAAAACTGGACACATATTTAAATATATCTTGCGTTGAGGTTCAACTAATTAATATATCAATGCCTAAGCATGGTTCAAGATTTAAATACATATTATGTTAAGGTTCAACTTTAAAAAACATTATAGGCCATAAGGCTAAAAATTTATTTAAATACATCTTATGTTATGGTTCAACGAGAAATAGGAAAAATAATGGGGTATAAATCTACATTTAAATCCATCTCATGTTAAGGTTCAACGCAGCAGCCCTGCATTGTTTGAAAAGTTTATCTTGATTTAAATACATCCTATGTTAAGGTTCAACATTTGTTTAACAGCTCTATGGTATACCTTATCTCTCTATTTAAATACATCTCATGTTAAGGTTCAACGATATTAGTTCTAAGATGAACGAGATGGGAGTAAAATTTAAATACATCTCATGTTAAGGTTCAACTAATACAAATAAAAACTATAATCCAATTCTTAGTATATTTAAATACATCTTATGTTAAGGTTCAACTTAGACACTATATTAAAAACAAGAACTTTATATAGATTTAAATACATCTTATGTTATAGTTCAACTAATAGCATATAATAAATATGGTAAAAAAAATTAGGATTTACATACATCCTATGTTAAGGTTCAACTTCATCAATTGAGAACTGACTATTGACAATGGACAATTATTGATATTTCTCTCTTATAAGATAAGAGAAATTTTAAATCAATTTGTTTTAAAAGCAACTAATTCATATTTAAATTTATAAAATCATTAAACCCAAGTAAAAATTTTTCTAAAAAAGCATTAGACACATCCTATGTTAAGGTTCAACTCTTATTTGAGAAAACCGACGGAGAATTAGTTTATTTATTTAAATACATCTTATGTTAAGGTTCAATGAATCGTCGCCTTGGTCTAAAACTATCTTTGAACCAATTTAAATACATATTATGTTAAGGTTCAATGTATAGAAGCTTTAGATAAAGCAGTTAAAAAGTAATTTAAATACATATTATGTTAAGGTTCAATCTCTGTGTTTAAGCCATTTTCCATTTTCATTATACTCTTTAAATCCTTGAAAATAAAGGCTTTTCTTAAAATTTTACCAACCGTTTTGTATTTTTAAAAAAATAATAGAGAAACTCCTCATAAACCTTGAATTTCCAATAGGTTATGAGGAGCTTTATTTTGTTTGAGGTTGGTAAAATTAATCTTAAGGCATAATGTAATTTTAACATTTAATAGCACTTTCAACTAATTTATCACTTGACACTCTGTAACTTGCCACTGAAATAAGTAGATCTCATGTTAAGGTTCAATGCTTACAGCATTACTGCTGCAATTGTGGCTTTAGCATTTAAATACATCCTATGTTAAGGTTCAATAGTGACAAGATACAATCTGTTGAGTCACAAATGGCATTTAAATACATACTATGTTATGGTTCAATACTTGCCGCATCACTAAACCATGCACGAATTCTATATTAAAATACATACTATGTTATGGTTCAATAGCTACTTTAACAATAATAGATACGGATAAAATTGAATTTAAATACATCCTATGTTAAGGTTCAACAGTTAAAAGAGTAAAAAAACTAAACCGCGTTGTTAAATTTAAATATATCCTATGTTAAGGTTCAACTTACTCTCCCCATATTAATCACCTCTATATTTTATAATTTAAATACATCTTATGTTATGGTTCAACGAGCAGGAAGCAACTCGCATTTTAAATAACTTCATATTTAAATACATCATATGTTAAGGTTCAACCCATATAAAGCAATTCATAAGTGATTTTATAATCACATTTAAATACATCAAATGTTAAGGTTTAACGACAATTAATGCTAGATGGAGAAAGATACTATAAAGGATTTAAATACATCAAATGTTAAGGTTTAACAAATAAGGATGCAGAAAAAACCTTTAGAACTAAATTATTTAAATACATCCAATGTTAAGGTTTAACCACTCAAATTCTCACCCCTATTCTGAAATAACTAACATTTAAATACATCCTATGTTATGGTTCAACGTTTTTTTACAACACCTATCTATTATGGTTTTTTCCATTTAAATATATCTTATGTTATGGTTCAACAACATGTAGAGTGATTAATAGAGCAACGGAAGAGTGATTTAAATACATCCTATGTTATGGTTCAACCATTGAAATTAAGCCATTCTCTATTTTCATTATACCCCTTAATCCATTGAGATTAAAGACTTTTCTTAAAATTTTACCAACCGTTTTGTGTTTTTAAAAAATAATAGAAAAATTCCTCATAAACATTGAATTTTCAATGGATTATGAGGAACTTTATTTTCTTTAAGGTTGGTAAAACTTTATACGAAATTCGCTATTAAGATAAATAGAAAATTTAGAAGTTAGGTTGATAAATTTGCTACACCTCAGGTGAAATATTTTCCACAGAAGTGGAAAACTAGAGGAAGCTAAACATAAGAGAAGAACTGCATTTAAATACATCCTATGTTAAGGTTCAACTCATTATATTTCCTGCAATATTAGTTATATTGTTATAATATAATCTCGTTTTTTATTTTAATAATTTTTTCTTATTTATATGTAAAAAAATAATTGCATTAGCTTATCCCAATGCAATTATTTTATAACCTTATTCTTTTATGTTTTCCATGATTTTTCACAAAGCTTGAATTCCCTAATTATCATCAATTTATATAGGTTCTTTTTTTATATTACTAAATTTTTCTTACTACCATAAATAAAAAACAAATTAAAATTGCAATTTGTTTACATCACTGGATTATCCTCCTATATATTTTCCTTGAATGCCAACATTCTGGAATAATGTAATGAATTTATCTTTTTCCCAATTAAGGGCAGTTTGAACATATCCTAACCCATCTGCATTATACCTGCCTGCTATTCTCTGAAATGTATATAGTTCATAAGTTCCATCTCTTTCAAAATCAATAGGATACAAATTACTCAAGGGAATAACAAATCCTGAAATAGGTTCTTTAAGTTTTCCATTTAAATCATATATTTCATTTAAGTATTCCTCACCTTTATAAGTAATATCAATTATATATTTTATTTTCAAATTTTTACTTATAACTTCAACCCTATAATTATCTTTGTAATTAACCTCATAAGTATACTGCTCTCCAAATTTCTCAAAATCAAAAATTAATTTTAATTGATTATTTGCAAAAGAGTAAATATAGTAGAATGCAAATCCCCCACTTCCTCCAGAGTCTATGCTTACTAATATATCCTTAATTTTATCTCCTGTAAAGTCTCCCAAAAATATAGTTGGATTATAACCTGAATTTTCTTTAATAGGTACCGCAATTTCTTTACCTGTTTTTCCATCCTTTATTACAAGCCTTATGTTACTTACAAAAGGACTGTCTGTACCTGAAGGTTTATTTCCTATCAAAAGTATAGTATCTTCTATTTTATCTCCATTTACATCACCTTTTTTTCTATCTATTATATACACTTTATTGTTATCCACATTTTTTCTAAAAAAATAATAAGGACAATAAAACATAACTGTCTCCTCTAAAAAATACTTCTACTTTATATATTATTCTAAAATAGAGGGACTGTTCTTAATTTTATTTAAATCTAAGAACAGTCCCTCTATTTTACATTATTAGTTATTATTGTCTATTATCTAAATCAGAAAGAATATAAAACTGATAAGTTAAAAAATAATTATATAATTTCTAATACTTCTACTGTATATTTTTCACCTGGAGCATCAATTTCAGCTACATCTCCAACTTTTTTGCCCATTAATGCTTTTCCTAAATCTGATTCTACGCTTATAAGCATCTTTTCTGGGTCTGCATCCATAGTAGTTACTAGTGATATATTTGTTTCAAATTCGTCTTCTATAAATTTAATTTTAGCTTTACTATTAACTCCTAATACTGACTTGTCTTGATTTTGGTCATCTATTACACTTGCAGTTGAAATCATAGTTAACAAATATTGAATTCTATTATCATTTTCTCTATAGTTTGCACAAGCTTCTTTGTATTCTGCATTTTCTGACCTATCACCATGTGCAGCTGCTTCTAATTTTTCCTTTGCTATTTCAGCTCTTTTTTTAGTCATTCTATATTCTAATTCTTCTTTTAATTTATCCATATTTTCTTGTGTTAATATATTTTTCATTTACATATAAACCTCCTAAGATATGTTGTGCTAATATTACATAATATATAGCAAAATGCCAATGAGATATTATAATATACTAGGTCATAACTTCGGTATCAAAACCTTAAGTTGTGCTCTCTTAAATTTTAATATTAGTTACTAAATAGTCCAGTCCCTTTTATAATTTCCTGCTCTCTAAATAAACTTAAAACAGCTTCATTATAATGGTCTACCCTTTGTGCCTTCTTTATTTTCTTAGCATATTTTTTATTATCTGAAAATATGTAAATCATATATCCCCAGAGTTCTTTCATTCTAAATAGTGTATTTCTCTCTTCATTATATAATTCTATATATTTATTTAAAATTTCATCATGAAATTCTTTTAATACTTCTTTATCTATATTAGTATTATTTTTTATCTCACCAACTAATCCTGGATTGGCTAGTATTCCCCTTCCTATCATTACGGTTTTTATTTCTGGAAAAGCTTTTATTAATCTATTATAATCACTATTAGTAAAAATATCACTATTATAACATATAGGATTAATACTTAAAGATAGAGCATCCTTAAATACCTCCAAATTAGGTTTATTTCCATAAAAATCTTTTTGTGTTCTAGGATGTATAATCAACTCTTCTATAGGATATTTATTATAAATTTTTATTAACTCATAAAATTCTTCTGGGCTGTTCTTTCCTATTCTAGTTTTTATGGAAATTTTCATATCATTTATTTTAAATATTTCATCTAAAAATATATCAAGCTCTTCTCTTTTAGCTAAAAACCCTGACCCCCTATTTTTTGAAACAACAGTTCCAGAAGGGCAGCCTAAATTCAAATTAATCTCATTATAACCTAATTGTTGTAACTTTCTAGCAGTAATAATAAAACCTTCTGAATCATTAGTAAGTATTTGTGGAACTATGTTCATTCCTTTATTATTTTCCGGTAAAATATCCCTTAGTTCTTTAGTTTTAAGACTTATACTTTTATTTGGAATAATAAAAGGTGTAAAATACTTATCAATATTATGAAAAAATTTCTCATAAGAATTTCTATATATGTACCCTGTAATTCCTTCCATTGGTGCTAAATAATATTTCATTTAATAACTCCTTCATAAATATTCTAAAAAATATATTATATCAAACTTCTTTATTCTTATCTCATTAATTATATTAAAATAGAATAAAAAATGTCTACATATGAATTCTGTAGACATTTTTTATATAATCTATACATTAAATCTATTAACTAGTTCATTTAAAACTTCTATTACTTCTGCCAGTTTATCTGTATTATTAGAAATTATCTCCATAGATGTCGATAATTCTTCTGTTGGTACTGCTGACTCTTGTGATATAGATGATATATTTTGAATTATTAATAACGCTTCTTTAGATTCTGCTAAAGATTTATTTGCATTATTAAATGCTTCTTTTGAAATATTCATATTGTGTTTTGTAAATCCAACCTCATCCTGTTTTCCTTTTTATATAGATAATTGTAATTCTTTTCTAAAATATTTTTCGTGGATTCTATCTTTTTCTTCAAAAATATTTAAATGCATCTCATGTTAAGGTTCAACCCATGCAATAATAAAGGAATAGTTATTAATGAAGTTAATTTAAATACATCTTATGTTAAGGTTCAACTTACAGAAGCCTGTAGAATCTAAAATATATACAAAATTTAAATACATCTTATGTTAAGGTTCAACGCGGTAAAAAGACAGGCGCGAAATGGCACTTGCTTAAATTTAAATACATCTTATATTAAGGTTCAACGTGATTATGATGCAGTAATAATAGGACATACTCAATTATTTAAATACATCTTATGTTAAGGTTCAACCTGCATCAGGATAAAGCTTTTTACCTATTCTTCCATTTAAATACATCTTATGTTAAGGTTCAACAAAATAATTTTGATATAAAAGGTATTAGTTTTGAATTTAAATACATCTTATGTTAAGGTTCAACAGAACTATATATAAGGCTCATGAAAGATATAACTAAATTTAAATACATCTTATGTTAAGGTTCAACATGGATGAACTAATAGAAAAGTTATTTGTATTCACATTTAAATACATCTTATGTTAAGGTTCAACTAGCACGTATTGGCAAAAGAGAATTAGGAATATTGATTTAAATACATCTTATGTTAAGGTTCAACGAACAATATGGAAGATATGAAAATTATCAATGTTAATTTAAATACATCTTATGTTAAGGTTCAACTACTGTGTTTAAGGCATTCTCTATTTTCATTATACCCTCCAACTTATTGAAAATAAAGGATTTATTAAAAATTTTCCCAACCATTTTATGTTTTTAAAAAAATTGATAAAAAACTCCTCATAACCATTGAGTTTTCAATGAGTTATGAGATGTTTTATTTCCTTTGAGATTGGTAAAACTTTATATAAAATTTGATATTAAGATAATTAAAAAGCAGGAAATTTAGACGTTACGTTGATAAAATTACTGCATCACAGAGGTGTTAAATACATTCTATGTTAAAGCTCAACCTTACCAATTGAGAATTGACTATTGAGGATGGAGAATTATTGATACTTCTTCTTTATAGAAGAAGTTTTAGATTGATTTATCTTTTAAGTCACTTTTATTAAAAATCTATTTAAAGAAATTAATTTATAAAATTAATTTCAACCATAATTGTGCATTGTCCATTCTCAATTCTCCATTGATTAAACTGTTCCCCAGAGGTGGAAAACTAGCAATTGCATTACTAGTAAAAAATCTATTAAAGAAATTAGTTTGATTAAAGCTAATTTTAATCTTAATTGTGAATTTTGAATTATTTTAAGTTATGAATTGAAATGCTCAAAGGTGTAGCTATATTCAGCTATACATTAATTTTAAAGTAGTTTATCTACATCTGTGCTTCAAGAATTTTAGAAACATCTATTATAGTGTTGTTGATATGGTTTTGATGAATATGCACTATAGCATATTTCACCTGAAAAGTTAAGTAAATTTTCCAGCCTCATTTTAAATATGGGATGAGTTATCATATCTAAAGCCTTTTCACGAGGGCACCAAATTACTTCACTTGTCTCATCTGATGTTGTTAATTCACCATCTATATAGTCACAAATAAAATCAAGGTTCAATTTAGGTGGAACTTTGGTAACGCCATTATACCAAATGGTTTGCTGAAGGCTTGAATATAATGCTGCTAAAGATCTCACTGTAACATCTACTCCGCTCTCTTCTTTAATTTCTCTTATTACTGCTTCTTCAAGATTTTCCCCTAATTCCACTTGACCACCTAGAAACTCCCATGATTTTCTGTGGTTTGATTTAACCAGTAAAACATTTCCCTTTCCATCTTGCACCATAGCTCCAACAGCTACTATATGTGTTGGCTATGTCATGTAGTGTTTTACAATGAAAATATAGCTTATACATTATTTTAATTTCCATAACAAAAATCTTTTTCTTGAATTAAGAATTATGGTTAAAACTCCATTGGCAAAGCATTTGGAGCTTTTTTAAATAAATTTTATTTTAAAAGGTATACTTTAAGTTTTTATATAGAATATTCATATTGTTATTCTTTATTAGTTTTTATTATTGTGATATATTTTAAAATATAATAAATTATATACAACTTACTACACAGGCTTATTATAGGGTGGTGACAATATTGAATTTCGATAGCGAAAGTAGTATTGGATTTTTTGATTCAGGTATAGGAGGACTAAGCGTATTAAAAGAAACAATAAAAGTATTACCTAATGAGAATTACATATATTTTGGAGATTCAATAAATGCTCCTTATGGAATAAAAAATGTTAGTGAGGTTAAAAAATTAACCTTTAATGCAGTAAATTTTTTATTGAGCAAAAATGTAAAAGCTATAGTCATAGCATGCAATACTGCAACTAGTGCAGCTATAGAGGAATTGAGAATGCAATATGCTCATATACCTATAATTGGAATAGAACCAGCGCTTAAACCAGCAGTAGAGCTAAATAGAGAAGGGAGTATAGTCATTATGGCAACGCCTATGACATTAGCAGAAAATAAATTTGCTAAACTTCAATCAAAGTATAAGGAAATAGCTAATATTGAACCGCTTCCTTGTGCAGGGTTAGCAGAAATTATTGATGAAGGAAAAATAACGGGAGAAGAAATTCATAATTATCTTGTAAATAAATTAAAAAATATAGAAAATATGAAAATAAGTTCTATTGTTTTAGGATGTACTCATTATCCTTTAATAAAAGAAGAAATCATAAAGGTTATAGGAAGTGAAATTCCAGTAATTGATGGAAGTTTAGGAACTTCAAAACAGTTAAAAAGAATATTGTCTTCAAGAAAAATATTAAACACAAGTAATTCTAAAGGTAATGTTGAAATTTATAACTCATTAAAGTCAAAGAAAATAATTGATTTGAGTTA
>NZ_JBSVQM010000018.1:0-90956 GCF_054863625.1 Clostridium sp. Marseille-QA1073
CTGGTCTATTAAATATGCGTTGAGGAAATAAACTATTACCTAACCCTCTATTTACTATCATATAAGAATCCTTTTCTTTATAAAGTCCTTTAGTATATTTAGGCAATATTCCTTGCATTGGAGCAAATAATCCGCCTACTATCGGGAGTCTAATTTGTCCTCCATGAGCATGACCAGTTAAAGTTAAATCTATATTTAAACTACTGTATATATTAAATTTTTCTGGTCTATGACTTAAAAGCAGTTTAAAATTCTTATCTTCTTTTATTAAATGCATAAGATAATTTTCTACAATATTGGCTTCATTATCTTGTCCATAACTACTTAACGGATCTTCTATTCCTATAATTTCTATACTTTGATTATTTATCTTTATTAGCTCCTTATTATTTCTTAAAACCTTTACTCCTAAAGCTTCTAATTTATTTTGTAAATAATCTACATTACCGTATCTCCATTCGTGGTTTCCAGTTACATAATAAACTGGTGAAATCTTAACTAATTCTTTCATTAATTCTAAGCTAGGTATTTCATCATATCTTCTACTATCTATTAAATCACCTGTAAATGCTATAATATCCGGCTTCTCTTTTTTAATTTTATTTATAATATATTTTTGATTTTCACCAAAGCTCTTACAATGCAAATCAGATAAATGTATTATTTTAATTTTATTATTATTTTCCATTTTACTATGTTCAATTTCTATATAACTTTTAACAATCGAATTATTTTCCAAGTATAAGAAAATTAACATAAGTAAAGTAACTACCACTATCTTTTTTAAAGTTTTCATAATTATTTTCTCCTTAAAATTCTTTTATTAAAATTTATTCAACTATATATGAAAAATCCCTCTAAAATTACTCTATAGATAAACTACCTTAAAATTTAATGTATATCTCTATGACATTTTAATTCACAATTCACAATGCAAAATGCACAATTAAGGTGGAAATTATTTTTGATTAAAATAATTTCTTTAATGGATTTTTTAACTAGCAATACAATTGCTAGTGTTTTATTGTAGATGTGAACGGTGTTCGTCAGTTCTTTTTAATACGTCTTATAGTTTAATATTTATTCAATAATATATGGCGAACACTGTTCGTCGCTACAGTTAATCAATTCTAAATTTCTCAGTTACCACTGAGAAATATCCGAAATTGTGAATTGTGAACTGTGAATTTTGAATTTAGTAGTTTTAATTCCAATACCAATAAGTGTTAATTATTCTCAGAGATAGATTAAAATTAGGAGTAGTACATCTATAAAATATGCTAATTGAGAAAATAATAGTTTTACTAAATCTTTAAAGAAATTGGCTTAATCGCAAATTAAAAACTTTATTAGAAAAGTTATCTATAGCTTTATATACACCAATAATTTAAAGATAAAATTAAATAATTAGACTTTTTTAAAAATAAATTCTTTAAAATCTAATGTATTTATGATATACTAGACTCAACGAAATATGTTAAGTTTATGGTACTATTATTAGTATAATAGGGAAAGTGGTGAAAATCCACTACAGCCCCCGCTACTGTAACGAAGACGAATCTCGACCACTGAGCTTATGCTTGGGAAGGTGAGAGGAGATTGATGCGTAAGTCAGGAGACCTGCCATAAACAACTTGCTGTGCCTTCGGTGGGAAGGAAAGTGGCGTTGATACTTAAGTAACCTATTAGGATTTAGTATGTAAGCTCACTTATTGTGAGTTTTTTTATTTGCGTAATATTTGTGTAAATATACTAGGTAAAGGTACATAAGCTAGGAGATGATTAATGGATGATTCAACTAATAGGGCTAAATAGAGAAGTTGATATAGAAACAAGAAGTTGCTTTAGCATTGCTAGCAATGTATTAGAAGAAAGCTTATTAAAATTAAGAGGAATTTGCGATGAAGTAGTTATACTTTCTACCTGTAATAGAACAGAAGTTTATTTTACCTCTGAAAATGTAGATGAAAACATTATAAATAATATTTTTACAATATTAAATTGGGATATAGATAATAAAAAATATATATTCCACTCAACAAGTGAAGCTGCTATAAAACACTTAATGGAGTTATGTTGTGGCTTTCATTCTAAAATTCTAGGTGAAGATCAAATATTAGGTCAAGTTAAAGATGCTTATTTTGCTGCTGTTAAAGCAAATAGTTTAAAGGGCATTTTAGAAAGGCTTTTTACTAATGCTATAGCTTGCGGTAAGGAATTTAAAACTGCTACAACTCTATATAAAATTCCTGTTTCTGCATCTTCAATTGCTGTGAAAGAAGCTATAAAGAGAAATAAAAGAAATTATATGATTATAGGCTTTGGGGTAATGGGAAAACTTTGCTATAAAACATTAATAGGAAATGATAATAATTTCGATAATATATACATTGTAGGAAGAAATGTAGAAAAGATTAAAAAAGATGAATTATTAACCTATAATGATAAAGTAAAAATAATTTCTATGGAATGTAGAAATCAGTATTATGATTTAGTTGATACCATAATAAGCTGTACTTCATCACCTAAGGCTATTATAACCAAAGATGAAATTCCAAGTGATAAAGAATTATTAATATTTGATTTGGCAGTTCCTAAGGATGTTGAAAAAAATGTAGAACTACTTAAAAATGTCACAGTATATGATATAGATAAAGTTCATATAATTGATGAGGAAAATAAAAAATTAAGAAAAGTTATAATGGATAATCACCAATATATAATTGAAAAGTATATAGAAGAATATAATGAATGGAGAACTCTTAGGAGCTTATCTCCTCATATCATTAATATGATAAATAAAGGTAATTCCATTTATAAAAACAGGTTTAAAACCTATACTCAAAAAAAATACACAAAAGATAATGATAAATTAGTTGAAACTTTAATTAAAAGTACTAGTAATGCTTATGTAAATAGAGCTATTGAAGTTTTAAAAGAGGAAACTTTAAAAGGTAATGGAGATGAAACATTAAAATTAATACAAAAAATCTTTTGTGATATAAATTAAATAAGGAGGAAGAAAATGAATTCAGAAAGAAGTTTTAAAATTTTTGAAGAATCAAAAAAATACATACCAGGTGGAGTTAATAGTCCTGTTAGAGCTTTAAAAGATATGGGTATAACACCTCCTGTGATAAAAAAAGGTGATGGTGTATACATATTCGATGAAGATGGAAACAAGTATATTGATTTCATTGGTGCTTGGGGTCCTATGATACTAGGCCATAATGACACTGATGTTATTGATGCAATAAAAGAAACTTGTGAAGAATCTATAGCCTTTGGCGCACCAACAAACTTAGAATTACAACTTGCAAAACATCTATGTGAAACTTTAGATAATATAGATTTAATAAGAATGGTTAACTCTGGTACAGAAGCTACTATGAGTGCAGTAAAACTAGCAAGAGGATACACTAATAAAAATAAAATTATAAAATTTGCTGGATGTTATCATGGACATTTTGATGGATTTTTAGTAAGTGCTGGTTCAGGAGTAATGACAGAAGGTATTCCTGGTAGCGCTGGTGTACCTCAAGAAAGTATAAAAAATACATTAATAGCTTCTTACAACGATATTGACAGCATAAAAATTATCTTTGAAAAATACGGTGATGATATAGCTGGTGTTATTATAGAACCTATCGCTGGTAATATGGGTGTAATAAAAGCTACTAAAGAATTTATGAAAGAATTGGAGTCACTATGTAGAAAATATGGTGCTTTATTAATATTTGATGAAGTAATGTGTGGCTTTAGGGTTGCTTATAAAGGAGCTCAAAGTCTTTATGATGTAACTCCTGATATAGTTACCTACGCTAAAATAATGGGTGGTGGGCTTCCTTGTGGCGCCTATGGTGGCAAAAGAGAAATAATGGAAAAACTTTCACCTATGGGACCTGTTTATCAAGCAGGAACTATGTCTGGAAATCCTATAGTTATGGCTGCAGGACTTGCAACTGTTCAAAAACTACATTCTCATCCAGAATACTATGAACATCTTGAAAAGTTAGGTAAAAAACTTCAGGATGGAATGATTAAAATAGCTAGTGAAAAAAATATTCCTATAACTATAAATAGATGTGGAGCTATGATGACTATATTCTTTACAAATTTAAAAGAAGTAAAGAACTATGAAGATGCTAAAACTTGCGATACAAAATTATTTTCAAAATTTTATATGCATATGCTCAAAAATGGTATCTATATTGCCCCATCTCAGTTTGAGGCATTATTCTTATCAGTAGCTCATACTGAAGAAAACATAGACAAATTCTTAGATGTTTTCAAAAACTTTGATTCCAATCAATAGTCTGATCAACTATTGATTTATATAGATTTTTAAAGGCCTTTAATCTATTTTATTACAATTTGTAGCAATGCTTTAAAACTTATTAATTTTATAATTATATACTAAAGTAATTATATTTATCTTTTACTAAGATTAAATTTTAACTAATATCTTTAAAGCATTGCTATTATAAAAGATGGAGGGTTTAATATGAAAAAAAGAAATATTTTATTGTTAGGTTTAATACTTTCAATAGTTATGCCTTATAGCGCTTTTGCAATGCATATTGCAGAAGGATTCCTAAGTCCATTTTGGTGTATAGTTTACTTTGCTTTATCCGCACCATTCTTCTTCTTAGGAGTTAGAGCAATTAATAAAAGAACATATAATAATAAAGATTTAAAGATGCTTCTAGCACTTACCGCTGCCTTTTGCTTTGTTTTATCTGCATTAAAACTACCTTCTGTATCTGGAAGTAGTTCACATGCTACTGGTACTGCCCTTGGAGCAATTTTATTTGGACCTTTTGCAATGACAGTAATAGCATCTCTAGTACTACTGTTTCAAGCTCTATTATTAGCTCATGGTGGTTTAACAACATTAGGTGCAAATGTATTTTCTATGGGTATTATTGGGCCAATAGTTGCATTCTTAACATATAAATTATTAAAAAATAAAAATAAAAAAATAGCTATTTTTTTAGCAGCAGTTTTAGGTGACTTATCTACTTATGTTATTACTTCAGTACAGATGGGACTTGCTCACTCTGGAGGAAATTTTATAAATGCTTTCACAAAATTCATTTCAATATTTGCAATAACTCAATTACCATTAGCTATAATTGAAGGTATTATTACTGTATTAATATTTGAATTTATTGAGAAACATTCTAAGAATGAACTACTAGCTTTGGAGGAGATGGTATAAATGAAAAGAAAAAATATTGTACTTGTATTGATTTGTATTTTTCTTGTAATCGCTCCCCTTGCCTACTATGGTTCTACTAGTGAGTTTGTAGGCGGAGATGATCAAATGGAAGAAGTAATTTCAGAAATAAATAAAGATTATGAACCTTGGTTTAGTAGTATTTGGGAACCACCTTCTTCTGAAATAGAAAGTTTACTGTTCTCTCTTCAAGCAGCAATAGGTGCAGGATTTGTAGGCTTCTATATAGGTAAAAAGACTTCGTGCTCAAAACGATAATAGCTTATTCTAAAATAAGTAGTCAAATACATAGGCATCCTTTAGAAAAGTTATGCCTATGTATTTTTCCCATTATTATCTTAGGGTTTTCCAATACAATAATACCAATTATATTAAACATAATAATCTTTATTCTTCTTCATATAAAGGTCAATAATCCAATAAATATGGTTTCAAAATTTTCTTTTGGTGCCTTTATATTTGCTTTATTATCATCAATTACTTTTATATTTACTTACGATTTAAGTTATATTTTATTAATATTATTAAAAAGTTTTTCTGGTGGACTTTGCATTGCATATCTCTCTTTAACTACACCATTAGACCATATTTTATATCTATTCTCCAAAAGTAAGAGTCTTAGAGAAGTTTGTGATATAGCTAAAAATATGGAAAGATACATATTATTGATCGATGATGAAGCAAGATTACTATACAATGCTATAAAATCTAGAAGTGGTTTTACAACCTTTAAATTAAAAGTTATAAATACAGGGAAAATGCTAGGTTTATTATTCTTTAATACCATGAAAAGATGGGATGAAATAAAAGAAGGCTTAAACTCTAGATGCTATAGAGGAAATCACTATTATAGTAGTTTTGATTTTACTATAACTGTTAAAAATTATGGATATATTTTTATTTATAATATTATTTTAATAATATTTATTCTAATCTTAAAATTATTACAACTAAGGTTAAGTATACTTTTTATTCCCTAAATTAAGAATAGCTTTATAATATATTGCTGAAATTTAATAAATAAAACTAAAATTTAACAAAACAATTATTAACATTTTTTTTTGTGTAAAAACCTTTGAATATTTCAAAGGTTTTTTTAATAATATTTTATGATATTTTGTTATTTGTTTAACATTTTTTCTAGTAATATTGGTTTTTTATAATTGCAATTTTTTTTATTTTATTATTCAATACTTTTTATAATAAAAATATTAAATTTTAATATAAGAATTCAAAAAATCATCTATAAATATAATATCAATTTGAATTTTTTGCACTATAAAGCTACTTATTAAATAATTATACCGTATAATATGAATTTTTATGTATATTACTTATTTTTTTGCATTAAATGATTGTAATAAATTATTAATAGTTAATTTTTTAATTATTCTTAAATTTAATTGAAAACTTGCTATTTATAAGGTAAAATATTAACAACATATTGAAAGAGGAGGATTAACATGAGTAATGAAATAAGAAAACCTAAACTTTTTGAAGCATTATTACCAATTATTTTTTTAGCAGTATGCCTCTCTGTTGGAATAATATTATATGAATCAAGTGCTCATATACCTTTAATTATCGGTTCAATAATTGCGTCTTTCATTGCACTTAGATTAGGATTTAAATGGAAAGACTTAGAAGAAGCATTTATAAATTCTATTCAAATGTCCATGCAGGCAATAATTATTTTGATGATAATTGGAATTATTATTGGTTCTTGGATTCTTAGTGGAACAGTTCCTACTATGATATATTACGGACTTAAGATCATTTCTCCTAGTATATTTTTAGTTGCCTCCTGTATTATGTGCTCAATAGTTTCTCTAGCTACAGGTAGTTCTTGGACTACTGCTGGAACTGTTGGTATTGCACTACTAGGAATTGGTCAAGGTCTTGGTATTCCAACTCCTATGATTGCTGGTGCTATTATATCTGGCGCATACTTTGGAGATAAAATGTCACCTCTTTCTGATACTACAAATTTGGCACCTGCTATGGCTGGTTCTGAACTATTTGAGCATATAAAACACATGATTTATACTACGGCGCCAAGTATGATTATAGCTTTAGTAATCTATGGAATATTAGGACTAAGATATTCTGGTAAAGAATTAGATATAACTCAAATTAACACTATATTAAGTGGTCTTCAAACAAATTTCAATATAACTCCATGGCTTTTAATTCCTCCAATAGTTGTTATAGTTTTAGTTGTTAAAAAAATCCCTGCTATTCCTGGATTAATTGCTGGTGCAATATTAGGTGGATTGTTTGCAATGCTATTCCAAAGTTCTTCTTTTGGCGATGCTATAAATGTTATGAATTCAGGATATATTGGAAATAGTGGTGTTGAAATGGTTGATGAACTTTTAAATCGAGGCGGGCTTCAAAGTATGATGCCCACTGTATCCTTAATTATGTGTGCTATGATTTTTGGTGGAATTATGGAAAAGTCAGGTTGCCTCGGATTACTTGCTGAAAGTTTATTAAAATTAGCAGTAAACACCGGTTCTTTAATACTAGTAACTATAGTATCTTGTATATTTACTAACATTATTGCTGGAGATCAATATTTAGCAATAGTTATTCCAGGTAGAATGTATAAGGATGAATATGCAAAACGAGGCCTTGCTGCCAAAAATCTTTCAAGAACTCTTGAAGATGCTGGTACTATGACCTCTTGCTTTGTTCCTTGGAATACCTGTGGAGCATTTATGAGCAGTACTTTAGGTGTACACCCATTTGCTTATATGTCTTATGCTTTTCTTAACTTAATAAATCCAATCGTTGCTATTATCTATGGATACACAGGTATAACTATTGAAAAAATTAAGCCTGAAAATGCAAACCCTGAAAAAAGATCTTCTTTAAATATATAAATACAATTTGAAAATTAAAATACATTATAATAAAATCTATTCTAAAAAATCTTATACCCAATCTCCTTTAAATATTTATATAATTACTAAAATCTAAAGAACTCTATGTTAATCATAGGGTTCATGATTATCATGTCATTTTTACATTTAGAATAACTTCTTTTATTTTTAAATCTTTTTCTTATAAAATATATAATTTTTTTTAAAAATTTCCCCATAAAGTTCACTTTTTATATTTATCTTTTAAATATTTTTTCTAAAATCCAACTTTTTAATATAACTACTGAAAAAATTTTATATATTTAGGTAACAAATTATTAATAGTTATTTTTAATTACTCTTAATCTTTGTTGAAAACTTTTTGTATATAATGTAATATATTAACAATATATTGAAATAGGAGGATTAACATGAGTAATGAAATAAGAAAGCCAAAACTCTTAGAAGCATTACTGCCCATTATTATTCTAGCAATCTGCCTATGTGTTGGTATTATATTTTATGAAGCAAGTGCCCATATCCCTTTAGTTATAGGCTCAATAATTGCTTCCTTAGTTGCACTTAGGTTAGGATTTAAATGGCAAGATTTAGAGAAGGGATTTATAAGCTCTATTCAAATGTCTATGCAGGCAATAATTATTTTAATGATAATAGGAATTATTATTGGTTCTTGGATACTTAGCGGCACAGTGCCCACTATGATATATTATGGTCTTAAAATTATATCTCCAGGTATATTTTTATTAGCAACTTGTATAATGTGTTCAATCGTTTCACTTGCTACTGGTAGTTCTTGGACCACTGTTGGAACTGTAGGTATTGCAATACTAGGAATTGGTCAAGGTCTTGGTTTTTCAACTCCTTTAGTTGCTGGTGCTGTTATATCTGGCGCCTACTTTGGTGATAAGATGTCCCCTCTTTCTGATACTACCAACTTAGCTCCTGCTATGGCTGGTTCTGAACTATTTGATCACATAAAGCATATGATTTATACTACAGGCCCAAGTATGATTATAGCTTTAGTACTCTATGGAATACTAGGATTAAAATATGCTGGTAAAGAATTAGATGTTACTCAAATAAATACTATTTTAGATGGCTTGCAAAGAAGTTTTAATATAACTCCATTACTTTTAATTCCTCCAGTAGTTGTTATAGTTTTAGTTGTTAAAAAAATTCCTGCTATTCCTGGATTAATTGCTGGTGCAATATTAGGTGGATTATTCGCAATATTATTTCAAAGTTCTTCTTTTGGGGATATTATAAATGTTATGAATTTAGGATATGTTGGAAATAGCGGCGTTGAAATGGTTGATGAGCTTTTAAATCGAGGCGGACTTCAAAGTATGATGTCTACCGTCTCCTTAATCATGTGTGCTATGACTTTTGGTGGAATTATGGAGAAATCAGGTTGTTTAGGATTATTAGCTGAAAGCTTATTAAAATTGGCAGTAAACACTGGTTCATTAATATTAGTAACTGTAGTATCTTGTATATTTACAAATCTTATCTCTGGAGATCAATATTTATCAATAGGTATTCCAGGTAGAATGTATAAAGATGAATATGCTAAAAGAGGTCTTGCTCCTAAAAACCTTTCAAGAACTCTTGAAGATGCTGGTACTATGACCTCTTGCTTAATACCTTGGAGCAACTGTGGAGCATTTATGAGTTCCACTTTAGGTGTCCCTACTCTCTCTTATCTCCCCTTTGCTTTTCTTAACTTAATAAATCCGTTAGTTGCTATCTTCTATGGATATACAGGTATAACTATTGAAAAAATTAAATCTGAAGATGTAAAATCTGAAAAAAGCTCTTCTTTAAACATGTAAAATTATAGCAATTATTTTTAGAAAATTTATAATTTCTATTATTAAAAAGCTCTATGATAATCATAGAGCTTTTCGCCATATTACACCTTTTTATTATATAAAAAACGTTAAAATTTAGAATATCTTTATTTTAATTGATATAAATTACATATATTATAACTTTTAAATACATAATAATCATAGTATATGTAAAAGGAGTGTTTTCTTTGAATAAAGAGTGTATTAACGAATTGAATAAATTCCTTCAAGGTATTTATATGGGCATTGATACCTTTGAACAATATATTCAGAAATGTAATGATTATAATATAAAAAATCGACTGCAAGAAATACAAAAGGATTATAGATTACACGCGCTTAAAGTATCGGAAAGAATTCAAGACTTAGGTGGTGTTCCTGTTAATAGTTCAGGATTTGTTGGTAAAACTATAGATTTTTATTCCCAAATAACAAATAATATCACCCTTAATTCTTCTCAAGATATTATTGAAGAAGCTCATAATGCATCAAATACAGGTTACATAATGGGAAGTAGACTAATTCAAGAAAGTAAATCAATAGATCATAACAGTTATATACTTTTAAATTCCATATTAAAAGATTATCAAAGGCACATGAATTCTTTAAGCAAACATGCTAGTATACATTAAATAAAGCAATAAAGCACTTGCTACAAAATAGCTAATGCTTTATTGCTTTATTTATTTTCAATTGGTAACACCACTGTTATAGTTGTTCCTTTTGAAATTTCACTACTAGCATATATTTTGCCACTATGATTTTCAATAATTAATTTTGCAATAGCAAGCCCTAGACCACTTCCACCTTTTTCTCTATGTCTAGCTTTATCTACCATGTAAAACCTATCAAATATTTTAGATAAATCCTCTTTAGGTATACCAATACCTGTGTCTCTTATAACGATTTTTGCAAAATTATTTTCTCTTATTAAATTAATTACTATTTCTCCATCTTCTTTAGTGAATTTAATACTATTGTCCACAAAAATTCTTAAAGCTTGCTTAATCATCTTATAATCAGCATCTATAATTATTTCATCATTTATTTTACTATATATATTATGTTTATCAGAAATAAATTTACTTTCTTTTATTACCTCATCAATTAATTCATTTAAATAAAATTTTTCTTTATTAATCTTTTGCGTATTACTATCATTTCTTGCTAAAAACAATAATTTTTCTAATAATACGGTCATATTTTCTGTTTCTTTTTTAATAGCTTCAATTGATTCCTCTAAAATTTCTTTATCATCTTTTCCCCATCGGTCTAATAAATTTACATATCCTTTTATAACTGCAATAGGTGTTCTAAGTTCATGAGAAGCATCAGATACAAATTGATTTTGTTTTTCAAAAGATCCTTGAAGTCTATCAATCATACTATTAAAAGTTGATGCTAGCCTGGATAATTCATCTTCTTTAGGAGCAACTTCTATTCTTTCTTTTAAGTTATTAATACTTATGCTTTGTGCTGCCTTAGTTATTTTATCAATAGGCTCTAACATACCTTTACTAACCACACTTCCAAGGGCTATTGAAATTATAATTCCTCCAAAACAAGCTGTTATCATAAAAGCTTTTAATACTTCCAAGAAGATTTTTTCGTATTCTATATCCTTAACAACTTGAATATATACAGTGTTATTATTAGTTTTCACTTTATTGTTTACATATATATACTTTCGCTCTTTCTCATATCTATAATCAGTCTTATCAGCAGTATTATTAGAGTCTGTATTTAAAGGAATATCATACTTAAAGTTATCTGCAGTTGCGATTACATTTCCTTTATCATCTAATATACGACAATAATACTTTTCCTTAGAAGGTGCACCATCAAAAATATTTGAGTAATTGTACACACCTCTAGGACTGATAATTCTTTGTTCTATAATTCTAGATACATAATTTAATTCTGCACTAACCTGATGTTCTGTATAAAAAGTTATTCCTAAATATATAGCACTATTTAATGCAATTAATACACTAAGAAGTAATATTGTATAAAGTATAGTTAATTTAGTCGATATTTTTGTGTTTTTTAATAACATATCCTACTCCTCTAACGGTATGAATTAACTTCACATCAAAATCTTCATCAATTTTGCTTCTTAAATATCTAATATATACATCAACTACATTAGTATCTCCCATATAATTGTATCCCCAAACAACTTCCAATAATTGTTCTCTATTCAATACAACGTCTACATTCTTCATTAAATATTCTAGAAGATCATATTCTCTTTTAGTCAATTCGATTAGTCGATCTTCTCGCTTAACTTCATGAGTACTTAAATTCATAACTAAGTCATTAACCATAATCTCATTTTTATTTTCATTATTCTTACTACTATTTTTTCTCTTTATAGCTCTAATTCTAGCCAATAACTCCTCAATTGCAAAAGGCTTTGTCATGTAGTCATCAGCTCCAATGTCTAACCCTGTTACTTTATCTATAACACTATCTTTAGCTGTAAGCATTATAATTGGTATATCACTAAAAGTTCTTACTCGTCTACAAACCTCCATGCCATTCAAACTTGGAAGCATTACATCTAATATAACTAAGTTATATTCATTATTTTTTATTTTTTCTAAACCTTCTCTACCATCATAAACAGTTTCAACTTCATAACCTTCATGCATCAATTCTAATTGAACAAATCTAGCAATTTGTTTTTCATCCTCAACGATCAATATTTTATATTCCTTCATAACTTCTCCCTCCTAGGTTAAATGTTTTTTTCTATTTAAAAATGTATTTTTATTTTCTTTATATAACTGAATTACAAAAATTAATATTATAAAGAAAGATATAACTAGTACTATACCTAAAACACAAAATATAGCTGCTATAATCCATATTATCATTCCAAAATTCATATCACCAGTAAATGTTATTATTGCAATCTTTCTATTGTTGACTTCATCATTAATCTCATGCAATAAATATAATTGCTTAAAATTTTTTGTTTCTATATTACCTTTATCTTCTGAGCTTTTCAAGAATTGCTGAAATTCTTCTTCATAAAAATCTCCCCCTAGAAAAAGCATATCTTCTATGTAAGATTTCACATAAATTATTTCAGGGTTATTGCTACTATATAAAAATCCTCTATGAAGATAATCATTGTATTGGTCTTCTTCATAATTAGCATTTAAGCTTTTATCTAATATAAACTTTCCATCCTTGGACAAATTAGAATTGCTATAGCTATATGTAATATTGTTTTCATTATCTAAAATAAAAATATCTTTTATCGAGCTAAAGCTTTCTCCAAGTTTTCTAACATGTAATTTTAACCGTTCATTTGACTCATTTTTTTTAATATCTCTGTGTATAGCTTTATAATTATAAAAAGTTTTTACTCTATTTCTATTAAACCAAGGTATAATTGCACCAAAAAACATCACAGTTACTAAAAACAATATAGTAAAAGCTTTTAAATTATTCTTAAGATCATTAAAGGCTTTTGTATGAAACAAATACTTATTAAATGTATCTTTTACTATTCGTATCACTTAGTACTCCTCCTACAACTCTTTTATTAATTATATATTTTCCCCATTAAAAATGCATTAAAACCTAATTAAATATAAATAAAGCATCTATATTATAGATGCTTTATTTATATTTTTTATTTCTTAATAAAATTTTACTAATTGCTACACATGCCACAGCAGTAGCAATTACCTTTGTAGCTACTTCTTTTTTATTTATTTTTTCTACTGGCTCCAAATTATTTATAATTATTGCATCCTTTGAAGTACTTTGTGGATAAAGATATGCTCCTATCATACAAATATGTTGAAATCTTATTTCAGAAAAATTATCAATAAGACTACTTAGAGATTTTAAAAAATACTCCTTATCCCATTCACTAATAGGTTTTAATTCTTCGTTATTATGTTCATCCATTAAGCCATCAATAAATTCCTCAGCGTATTTTTTAGCTCTTAATATTTCTCCTACATTTCCTGGATCTTTTCTTATATACTCAATTAACGCTGTCCTTACAGCTTCAACTTCTCCTAAAGATATGGCTTCTATTAAAGATGCCTCTGCTATAAATTCCATTATTAAAAACCTCCTAATAAAATTTAATCTTAAGGCATCTGAAAGAAAATAATAGACCAAAGATGTTAGCATATTTTAGACATATGAAATAAAATATCTAGTTAAAGATGGGGCATATATTTTGCATCAGACAAGAAGACAGGTTTTCATGATAGTTTAACTATCATGGAGTTCTGACGACGCAGTATGATACAAAATAGATGAGCATACTAACTAGTTATTTTTTTGAATATGCCTCATATCAGACAAGACGTCAGGTTCTGCTCATAGTGACGCTATGAGCTGGTTATGGCAATGCAGTATGATATAAAATAGGCTAACCATACTGATCTATTATTTTTTTGAAGATGCCTAATGTTATTATAATCTAATATTCGTCTAGTAATATATATTTTAAATATAACTTATATCTACTATTTATGAAAGTCTTATAAAACTAATTATAATGCCTTAGTATAAATTAGTAAATACTTCTAATTTAAATCATTTTGTAACCATATTGACATATAGAATGATATAATAGTATATATAAGAACAAATTAAAAATAAGTAATATAAGATTAATTGGAGGATGATCCTATGAATGTTGCTTTTTTTCTTACTCCAAAAAGTGAGGTAATACATGAAAAGGTAAATTCAACAATGAGAAGAGCTATGGAACGTATGGAATACCATAGATATACGGCTATCCCTTTAGTAGACGAAAAAGGCAGATATGTTGGTACATTAACAGAAGGAGATATTTTATGGAAATTTAAAAATGATCCTGATATAACTTTAAAAGATACTGAAAAGGTGTTAATTAAAGATATACCAAGAAATGTTCGAAATAAAGCAGTGTCAATAAATTCTGACATAGAGAGTCTAATACTAGTTGCTAAGTCTCAAAATTTTGTACCTGTTGTAGATGATTCTAATATCTTTATTGGTATAATTAAGAGAAGCGATATAATATCCTATTGTTATAATAGAATATTTAATGAAGATAAATTTAAAAACCTTCCTACCTATGAAATTTTAGATGAAATAGCTAATTAATTACCTTAAAATTTAAAATATTTTGCTAAGTTTCCAAAGGAATTTATTAAAAAGTCTAGAATATATAATGTATAACGTCATAATCTAAAAATTTATGTATTAGATTATGGCGTTTTTTACTGTGAAATATTAAAAAGGAAGTGATTTGATGAAAGCTTTGAAGAACAAAAGTTTATTAGCAGATTTAGCTCTTTTATTAGTAGCAATCATATGGGGTGGAGGCTTTATCGCCGTAAAAGATTCTGTAAATTTAATACCACCCTTTTACCAAATGACTATAAGATTTTTTCTCTCAACTCTTATAATGGCAATAATTTTTAATAAAAATTTAAGAAAAGCAACTAAAGCAGATTTTAAAATGGGAACTATAATAGGAATTTTTTTATTTTTAGGATTTGCACTTCAAACTGTAGGAATTGTTTATACTACCGCTAGTAAAAGTGCTTTTTTAACTGCAACTTACGTAGTACTTGTTCCTTTTTTAAATTGGGCTATATTTAAATTAAAGCCAGATAAATTTTCAGTTATTGGCGCAATTTTATGTTTAATTGGTATTTCCTTTTTAACTCTTCAAGGAGGTTTAAATTTTAATGGTGGTGACATACTTACAATATTATGTGGTATAGGTTTTGCTGGACAAATTATTACCATTGGTCTATACACTAAAAAAACAGATCCTATAATATTAACTATTATTCAATTTGGTGTAGCTGCAATATTATCTTTTATTATGGCAATTTTCTTTGAACCTGTACCTCAGTTCGAAACAAAATTAATAATACCTATAGCATATATGGTTATATTCAGTACTACACTTTGTTTTATAATTCAAAATATAGCTCAAAAATATACAAGTTCTACTCATGCTGCTATAATACTCTCTTTAGAATGTTTATTTGGATCATTATTTTCAGTATTGATATTTGGAGATAAATTTACTTTCTCTATGATTGTTGGCTGTATATTTATATTTATAGCAATAATCACTACTGAAACTAAATTAAGTTTTATATTTAAGAATGCTAATTCAGAGAATCTTTAGCTGATAAAGAACTATAAGTAGCATCAGGTAAAAACATAGAATAGAAAAGCGTGACTAAAAGTCACGCTTTTTAAGCTAAAATGTTAAATAACTTATAAAAACAACTATTAATCTTTAAGTTATTATTTATTTTTCTTTTTTATCTTTATAAATTTTATATGCCTCTTTAAAATTTTTCTTAAATCTTTTACAAAATATAAAACAAAAAGTATTATAAAATCTACAGCTACTAATGAAACCATTAAATTTCTTAATTCATTATTTTGTCTTACAGCAGGAACTAAGCCTATAATTACACAAATTGGTATGCCTATAACTATTATATATTTTATATCCTTATTTTCTTTATACTTATAAATACAATATCTTATCCATATTAAGCAAGCAAAAGTGCCACAAATTAGCGGCAAATAATCCTTCATAAATCTTTTCATTCCTTTCCCCAAAGTACCTATAGTTTATTTTATATAGAAATCTTATATTTCTCAAGACTTTTGTAAATGGTAAAATTAATATATGAATGTAATATAAAGCTTAAAATATACTTTTGAATTATCTCCACAGTATTAACTTTCACCTCTTGCATCTATAAAAATACTATAGAATTCAGGTAAAATTAAAACAGCTACACCAATTTAATATGTAACTGTTTTTTAATTAGACCTCTAGGATGCAGTATGGTAACAAACAATATTTAATACATTAGCTGATATTTCAATTACATTAATTATCTTCATTAATATTGATTGAAGCTTTTAGGTATTGTTCCGAAGTATACTGCACCTCAGGGGCTTCACTACTGTTCCCCAGAGGTGAAAAATTGACGAACACTGTTCGCTGCTACAAAATTTATTAAAAACTTCTCTTATAAAAGAGAAGTATCAATAATTGTCCATTGTCAATAGTCAATTCTATATTAACTATATACTTCCATACCTTCTATAGCTTTTTCTACTAATTCATCTATGTTAAGTATAGATTCAGATTTTATAATTTCATCTAATCTAGGTTTAGTTTTAGGATGCTTAGGTACGAAAATTGTACAACAATCTTCATAAGGTAGTATTGATGTTTCATAGGTATCTATGTCTCTTGCAATATCCATAATATCTATTTTATCCATAGCAATTAATGGTCTAAATACTGGTCTATCTGAGCAATTATCACTTACTACCAAAGCCTCCATAGTTTGTGAAGCTACCTGACCAACACTTTCTCCAGTGGTTACAGAATTAATATTATATTTCTCTGCTAATTTACACGCAAGTCTCATCATAAATCTTCTCATTATTATGGTTAATTCATCTTCTCTGCATTTTTCAATAATTTCTAATTGAATATCAGTAAAAGGAACCACATATAGATTTAATTTACCTGTATAATTTTTTAATATGTTTGCTAAAGTCTTTACCTTATCTTTAGCTCTTTCACTTGTATAAGGATGGCTATGATAATAAACAGCATGAAGTTCTACACCTCTACGTGCCATTAAATATCCTGCTACAGGAGAATCTATCCCTCCAGATAACATAAGCATAGTACTTCCATTAATTCCATAAGGAAGTCCACCTACTGCTTTAATCTTTTTAGAGATAATATAAGCATTTTTTCTTATTTCTATATTTAATAAAAATTCAGGTTTCTTTACATCAACAGTAATTCCATCTAAATTTTCTAATATGTAAGCTCCTACTTCTCTACTAACTTCCATAGAGTTTAGTGTAAATTCTTTATTAGCTCTATTAGTGTCAACTTTAAAAGTTCTGCCTTTAGCATTTTTCATAACCTCTAATGCTACCTTAGATATTGATTCCATATTAGCAGTAGTTTCTTCCACTATACAAACTTCCATAACACCAAAAACTTTTTTAACTCTTTCTATAATTTCTTCTAAATCTTCAGAGTATATGAACCATCTACCAGTATCGTCAACAAATTCATAATTTAAGTCTTCAATTACATGTTTAATATTATCCTTTAATCTTCTTTCAAATTTTCCTCTATTTAATCCTTTTAAAAAAATCTCTGAAGCATATTTAACTAATAATAGTTTTCTCACCTTTTCATCCTCCTTAAAATCTTTAAACTGCTTTTTAAAGCTTCAATAACATAATCTACTTCATCCTTAGTATTATACTCACAGAAACTAAACCTTATAGTTCCCTGTTGCTCTTTTAGCGATAATCCAAAAGCATTTAATACTTGAGAAGTCTTTACAGCTTTCGAAGAACAAGCTGATCCTGTTGAAACATATATATTTTTTTCTTCCAGAGCATGTAATAATACCTCACCTCTTATAGATGGAAAAGAAACGGATAGTATATGGGGTAAAAAGTTATCTTCTATTTTACTATTAACTTTGATTTCTTCTATTTCCTTTAATCTTTCAATAAAATATTTTTTAACTTCTAATACCTTTTCATAATTTTCTCGTAAATTTTCATGCATTATTTTACTTGCCATTGCGAAACCAGCTATAGCTGGTAAGTTTTCCGTTCCTGATCTGAAGTTTCTCTCTTGTCCTCCACCAGAAATTAATGGATTTGCCACTAATCCCTTTTTAATATAAGCAAAACCTATTCCTCTAGGTCCATGTAATTTATGTCCACTAGTGCTTAGTAAGTCAATTTTACATTTTTCCACATCTATAGGTATTTTTCCGTAACTTTGTACTGCATCTACGTGAAATTTTACTCTAGTTGACTTTTCTTTTATAGCATTTCCTATTTTTTCAATATCTTGAATTATTCCAACTTCATTATTAACATGCATTATGCTTACAAGTACTGTATCTTTAGTTATATTCTCTAATAATTCATCTATATTTATTTGGCCATTTTCCTTTAAAGATATATAACTTACCTTTATACCTTCTTTTTCTAGAGCCTTAAAAGTATTTAATACACTAGGATGTTCAATATTCGATGTAATTATATGAGTTCCTACCTTAGAAAATCCTTTTATTAAAAAATTATTACTTTCGCTTCCCCCAGAAGTAAATATTATTTCTTCACTATGAGCTTTAATTGTAGTAGCAATAAACTCTCTGCATTTTCTAAGCTTTTGCTCCGCTTTAAACCCTAAGCTATGAGCAGAAGATGGATTGGCAAAATACTCTCTCATAGTGTTACTTACTTCTTCAATTACTTCCTCGTAAGGTTCTGTAGTTGCACTGTTATCAAAATAAACTTCCATATTATTCACCTCTTAAAACTAATAATACTAATGATTGCTCTATGTATTATAGTATTATTAGTTATATAAATAATTATATTAAATTTATAAATTTTTTATTTTTAGCATGATTTGGCTTTTCTGGAGAACACTGTTCTCCACTACAATTAGTCAATTTTAAATTTCTCAGCTTCCGCTAAGAAATACCCACAATTGTGAATTTTGCATTGCAAATTGTGAATTCAATAGTTTTAAAAGCAACAATTATTTTCACCTATATTAATCTTAGAACTAGTATATCCATATAAGTGCTCAGCTTTATTTTTTATAATAAAAGGGTAATTAGAGAGCTGCACAGAAATATATATTGTGAATTATTTAATCAATTTTTATAAGAGTATAAAACATACCTTTAGATATTAAAATCAACATTATTTAGATAATACCACATATTTTTAAAATTAAGGAGGTTAATTATGATTAAATTAAATCATAGCAATATTTCAAAATTTCTATTACTATTAGGTTCCTTTGCTTATTATACTTTATTGGTATTAAGGCTATATTTTATAATACAAGTTTTTCAACCTTTTGGGCTATTATTGGAGCTATATTAATTTTGATAGGATTAAACATAAATAAAATACTTGATTTTTTTTCTTCCTTACCAAAATTAATAAGACATATAATTCTTATACTACTAGTTTTATTAACGATTATTTATATTTTACTTCAATCATTAATAATATTTAATGGATTTTACAAAGATACTACAAAGCCTGATTATGCAATTGTATTAGGTGCAGGACTTATAGGTGATAAAATTTCAGCTTCCCTTTATTATAGACTTATGGCAGCAGTTGAATTTCATAACCTCTATCCTGATGTAAAAATCGTAGTAAGCGGTGGACAAGGTCCAGATGAATTAATTAGTGAAGCCTCAGCAATGAAAAACTTTCTTATAGAAAAAGGAGTTAAAGAAGATAATATAATAATGGAAGATAAGTCCACAACTACCTATGAGAACTTTCTCTATACCAAAGATAAGCTACATAGTTTAGATAATAGAGAGATGCTATCAGTAACAGTGATTACTAATAATTTTCATATGTTTAGAGCAAAAGCACTTTCAGAACAATTAGGCTTTAAAACTTATGGCTATCCTGGTAAAACTCATAAATTTCTTGCAATAAACTTCTTTGTTAGAGAAGTTCCTGCAGTTATTAAAAGTTACTTATTTGATAAATAATATAAAATTTTAAGTTCATTGTTAAAATCTATATTCAGATCATTTTAATTAACAGCCATGAAATTGATAATAAATATTCTAGTAAATTTTCAATAAAAGTATGTAAATTTTTGAATTAAATAATTAAAATAGAACATTAAAAATTTATATGTATATCCACTTATATAAAGCAATTAACTCTTTAACAGTTAATTGCTTTATATTTTTAATTAGAATCTTTTAAATTGTAAATTTATACAGAACTAAACCTTACTCTTTTACGTGTAATAAAGCCTGATCAAAAATATACTTAACATGATCATCATCTAAAGAGTAATAAACTACCTTACCTTCTTTCCTAAACTTTACTAATCTTGTACTTTTTAATACTCTTAATTGATGTGATATTGCAGATTGGCTCATTCCTAAGGTTTCTGCTATGTCACAAACACACATTTCCTTTTGAAATAAAACATATAGTATTCTTATCCTAGTTATATCTCCAAAAGCTTTAAAAAGCTCTGATAAATCACCTAAAACCTCTTCTGAAGGTATATTACTTTTTACGCTATCAACTATATCCTTATGAACTTCTGTACAGTTACAGAATTCTAAATTATTATCCATACTGTTCCTCCTATATATGCATTTTAATTATATAGTATATATGAATATGTATTCATATATACTATATAATAAATTTATTGTAATACTTTGTCAAATAAACCACTACAAAACTTACCTTTTTATTACTACAATTCCTTAGTAAACATTTATCTTGTACATTATTTTAATTTTCATAGCACAATTTTTAACATGGTATCACTTTAATTATACTTTTCCAAAATTTTATTACAATGACTTTTATTTAAATAAAAAGTAAAGCTAAGTTTAAACTTAGCTTTACTCTTTATTAATTATTTCCATTTTCTTTATTAATATTAAATTTATTTATCGTTTCTCTAAGATCTAAGGATAATTTTTCTAAATTTTCAGCAGCAGTAACTACTTCTCTAAATTTAATTCTTTGTTCTTCACTAGATGCACTTACTTCTTCCGTTGAAGCTGCTGCTTCTTCTGAAACTGCTGATATTCCTTGTATCTTATCAATAAAGCCATCTTTAGCTTCATTAACTTTAGTTAGAGTATCATTTACACTATTTATATTATTTTGAAGGCCTTTAATTGCATTGTTTATTTCATCAAAAGTACTATTAGTATTTTCAACTTTTTCTAATGTCTTTTCACTTAAATCTTTAGATAGTGTAATTTCTTTAATAACCATCTTAATATCTTCTAAATTAGTATTTATAACTTTTTCAACTTCTTCTGCAGAACTTGAAGATTGCTCTGCTAACTTTCTTACTTCTTCTGCAACTACTGCAAAACCACGTCCAGCTTCACCTGCTCTAGCTGCTTCAATACTTGCATTTAATGCTAATAAATTAGTTTTACTAGTAATTTCTTTTATGGCATCAATTATTGCTCTAATTCTATTAGAATTCTCTCCTAGTGCTTCAGCTTTAGCTGCTACATTAATTATAGCTCTATTATTTTCACTGAAGGAATAAGTAAGTCCTTCAACCATTTCTTTACCACTACTAACAAAACTTTCGACTTCTTCGCTTTCTTCTAATACATCATTAGAATAATTTAATATTTCACTTATGTTGTTTCCTAAATCCATAGATAAAGCTACACTTTCTTCAAGCATTATAGATTGTTCATTAGCTCCCTGCGCTACCTGTTCTACTGCATTAGATATATCACTAGCTACTGTTTCTGAAAATTCTACAGTATTGGTTAAGTCCACTGATGCTTTAGATAAATGCCCTGAAGTGTTAACAATGTTATTTATTATCTTTTCCATATCATTCATAAGTTCGTTACTGGCATTTCCTATTTCTACAATTTCCATAGTCTTAACTTTATTTAAACTAATTCTCTTAGTAAAATCTCCATCCTTTGCAGATTTAAGAATACTGACTAAATGCTTCATACTTTTAGATAAATTGGTAGAATATACCATAGGTGCTCCTGATGAAAAAATTATAATTATTATTACTGCCAGTATAGGAATGGCTAATTTATTAAATATTTTACTATTTATTTCCGAATTTCTTATGAATCCAAAAGAAGTATATCCTAGCTCCTTATTTTCCACCTTAACCGCATGATAATTTGCATTATCAAAAGTTACATCTATGATATCGTTATCAAGTATTCCTTTGCTCCATTCTTCATCATTTAAATTTTTTCCTATCAATTCTTCATTATCACTGGCAATTATACTTCCATCTTTATAAGCAACTATATTAAATCCTTCTTTTCCTATTTTCATTTTGGAAACTTTTTCGGAAACTTTAGTTAAATCCATATCTATTGCCACAACCCCAGCTAATTTATTATTGTCATCTTTTAAAGCCTTTGACAAAGTCACTATCATTTGACGAGAGCTGTGATCCCTATACGGGATATCTATGTATAATAGATTCTCATCTTTCATAGCTTCTGTATACCATAGTCTTTCATTTAAATTAAAACTACTATCTACTTCATCTGGTGGATAGCAATATAGTTTTGTCTTTTCATTAAAAGCATAAACAGAAAAAATATTATCTTTAATTCCCTGTATATTTTTGAAGGTTTCAACTGCCTTACTCTCATTTCCTTGTTTAGTATAAAGATTCCTAACATGAGGTTCACTTGATAATAACTTAATAAAATTACTATTAGAATCAATTATTTCCTCTATTTCGTCATTTATTGCTCTCACAGAAGCGGATGCAACAATCATATATTCATTCATCACACTATCATAAATTGTTTTTGTTGTAGCTACTCCTAAAATAATAATAGGAATTACACATGTAATTACCAGCATCAGTGAGAGTTGCTTCTTAATACTCACTAATTTAAATTTCTTCGCTTTTTTCCTTTTCATAATTCTCTCCCCCTAGTTTAATGTGCCTATCACTTAATAAGTATAATTAATTTGACATAATTTTTCAACAAATTACATATATCTAAATGTTATAACTTTAATTTATTAAAAATAATTACATATTTACTTCATAATATATGTTTTTTATACATAATTTTAATAACATTAATTATTTTCTACATTTAAACTGTTTTTCTATTTTTTTCTAGAGAATATTGTAAATTATTAAGGTATTATACTATTTTAATCATTAAATTCTGAAGCTATATTGAGTTGATTTATAGAAAATAACTGCTGATATTATCACCAGCAGTTATTTTTTTAACTTATTTTGAATTTACTAATTAGCCCTTTAAGTTTTTCTGATAACAATTCTAAGTTTTCTGCTGATAGTACTACTTGTCCAAATCTATTCTTTTGTTCTTCGCTAGCCGCACTTACTTCTTCTGAAGATGCTGCTGCTTCTTCTGCTACTGCTGAAATATTTTGTATTCTTTCTATGAGTCCATCTTTAGTACTATTTATATTTATTAAAGTTTCATTAACTCCATTTATATTTTTCTGAAGAAGCTTTATTGAAGAATTTATCTCTTCAAAGGTTTTAAAAGTATTTTCAACTTTACTTGAAGTTTTCTCTGTAATCTCTTTTGATATAGTTACTCCTTTAATAACCTTATCTATATCATTAATATTTTCTTTTATTACTTTTTCTATTTCTTCAGCAGAAACTGTAGATTGTTCTGCTAATTTTCTTACTTCGTCAGCAACTACTGCAAAGCCACGTCCTGCCTCCCCTGCCCGTGCAGCTTCTATACTAGCATTTAGTGCAAGTAAATTAGTTTTATTTGTTATAGACTTTATTGCATCTATAATAATATTAATCTTCTTAGAATTTTCCTGTAAAGTTTTTGCTTTATTTACAGTATCAATTACTGCTTCAGTATTTTCTTTAAACATTTCATCAAAATCCTGTATAACTTCTTTTCCATTAAAAATGAGTTTTTCTGCTTCTTCACATTGATTCATTACATCTTCTGAATATGATACTATATTACTGATATCTTCACCTAAATTAATGGTAAGAGAAACATTTTCATCTAACATTATTGATTGTTCATTTGCCCCCTGTGCCATTTGTGACACAGCACTTGAAATATCACTATTAGCAACTCTTGAATCTTCAACTATATTTGTTAATGTACTTGATGCTTCTGATAAATGTTTGGAAGCATCCTTAACGCTTTCAAGCAATGATACCATATCATCCATCATACTATTTACCACATTAGAAATTTCTTTAATCTCTTTGGTCACTATTCCTTTAGTAGTTATACGAGCTGTAAAGTCTCCATTCCTAGTACGAGCTAAAGTATTTACTAAATTATTTATCACTCTAACAAATTTTGAAGAAAAAATAGTGACAATAGTAAGTGAAAATATAAGTATAAAAACTATTAATATTATAGACATCCATAAAGCTTTACTTATTTGTCCTTTAATTTCATTAGTAGAACTAAATCCATAAGTTGTATAACCTAATTCTCCATTTATATATTTTTGAATATAGTAATTATTATTTTCAAATTTAAATAAATCTAAATTTTCAGAAGTGATAAGATCTTTTGCCCACTGTTCCTTGGATAATTCTTTACCTATAAGTTCCTCTTTACTACTAGCAACTACACTTTCATCTTTATAAGTAACTAAAATAAATCCTTCATTGCCAATTGAGCTAGAAGTAACCTTTTCTGATAAATTTGTAAGATCGATATCCATTGCCATTACACCAATTAAATCTCCATTTTTATCTACGACTTTTTTTGAGATAGTAAAGACTTGTTTGCCAGTAAAAGCATCTATATATGGTTTTGATATCACTAAATTTTTTCCACTCTTTGCATTAATATACCATTCACGAGAATTTGGATCATAATTCGAATCTAATTCCACTTTAGGATAAAGATATAATTCCTTCTTTTCATTAGCAAAATATATGGATAATATATCATTACTATTTGCTTTTACATTCATAAAAGTATTGAAAACTAGACTTTTATTTTTCTCACCTTTAAATCCATTCTGTATATTTTCTTCTTCTGACAGAATATTTATTAGATTACTATTAAAATTAATAATATTCTCTATTTCTTTTCCTACATCCTCAATTTTATTAGCAGTTGCTAGAATATACTCATTATTTGCGCTATTATAAACTGCCTTAGTAGTACTTACACCTAAAATGATTATAGGAATTAAAGATATAAATAATATTAAAATTAAAAGTTCATTTCTTAAACTTAAATTTAATCCTAAAGTCAATTTTTTCTTTTCTTTTTGTTTTCTAGTTTTAATCTTCATCTAAAGTCCTCCTTTATCTCATATATTGTTTTTCGTATGATTATACTTTTTCTTTAAATAAAATTAAATTCTTACTATGTAGTTCTGTAATTTCCAACAATGTTTTTACATTTCATTACAAAAACAATAAATATAATAATTCCTATATAATGAATTTATAAAATACTAGAAATTTATGTTTCCTAAGCTATTAAATTGTATTAAAACAATATATTATTTCAGTAAATTAAAAAATTAAGAGGCAGTCCCTTTTGAGACAGCCTCCAAAAAACTATGCTTTTTTCTTTTTAATTATAACTCTATAAGTTTCTATTAATAAAACTAGTGCTAAAATTAGTAATATTATAGCAAATACTCCTAGTACTATATTTGACGTAGCTGCAGTAAAATATTGACGTATTAACATTGTTAATGATGTCAATGTAACTATAAACATAAATATCATAGGTATTAAAGCCATAGTATATTTCTTTCCTATACTAGATAGCCAAGCTGAAACTGCTAATAAAGAAAGAGCCGCTAGTAGTTGATTTGCTGATCCGAATATAGGCCAAATTTTACTGTATCCATAAGCCAATAATAAAATTGATGCTCCTATAGTGGCAAATGTAGCAAAATATTTATTGCTACCTAAACTCTTACTTTCTTTTTCTTTATCAAAAAATTCTTGGAATATATACCTTCCAATCCTTGTTGCTGTATCAAGACTAGTTAATGCAAAAGCTGAAAAAGTGAGCATAGTAAATACCTTACCTATTTGAAGTGGTAATCCAAAACTATTCATAAATACAGATAGTCCATTTGCAAAGACTACTGAAGGAGCTCCCTCGGAATTTGCTAAATATCCAACAGTTATTAAGGCTATAATTGCTACAATACCTTCAATGAGCATGGAACCATAACCTATTAATTTTGCATCAGATTCCTTATCAATTTGCTTTGATGAAGTTCCTGACCCTATAAGAGAATGAAATCCTGATACTGCTCCACAAGCAACAGTTACAAATAAGAATGGAAATAGTGTCTGATTGTTAATCTTAAAACCACTAAAAGCAGGTATAGCCATTGAAGGTCTATAAATGAATATTCCTAGTACCCCTCCTATAATCATTGCATATAAAAGAAATGAGCATAAATAATCTCTAGGTTGTAATAATATCCATACTGGCAAAGTAGATGCCAAGGTTATATATATAATCAATACTATATTCCATTGAAGTTTTGTTAATTTTATAAATGGAAACATATATCCAAGCCATATACAGAAAAATAAAAGTATAACTCCAATTAATGTGGAAATTCCAAGTTTGGCTCCTTTTCTATAAACAGCAAATCCAAAAATCATTGATATAAATATAAAAAGTATAGATGCTGTTCCTGCTTGCGCTCCTATTAAATTATTAGGATCATAAGCAAAAGTTGAAGCACAAATATCAGTGAAAGCAGCTACTATCAATACAATAGTAGACCATGCAAAAATATTGTACAGTATTTTGCCTTTATTGCCTAAATTGGTTTTAATTATTTCTCCTATAGTTTTTCCATCATGTCTTATAGATGCGAATAATGCACTATAATCATGAACACCTCCTACAAATATACTTCCAACTAATATCCATAAGTATACAGGAATCCATCCAAAAACTGCTGCTAATATTGGTCCAGTTATAGGTCCTGCACCTGCAATTGAAGAAAAATGATGTCCTAATAGCACTTTAGAATTTGATGGCACATAATCCATATTGTCAAACTTAGTATGAGCTGGTGTTTTTCTATTAACATCAATACCCCATTTTTTAGTTAACCATGCACCATAGGTTACATAAGCTATTAAAAATACTATAATTGAAATAACTAATAATAACAGTGCGTTCATTTATAGCCTCCTTTATTTATTACTTAAGGTGTGTAAATACACCTTATAGTCTTCTTTAGCAGCTTTGTTAGTTATAATCTTACCACTAGATAAATCTATAACTACAAGCTTTACGGTGCTCCAACCGTGAAGTGTAAACTTATAATACTTATTGTATTTAAATTGTTTTGTATAATCCCAAATATCTTTAGAGGTATTAGTTTTACTAACTATAATTCCTGTTATTATAGAACTTTTATGTTCTCCATTGGGATTTACTAGTTTTACAGTCATATCCTTTAGATAATGTGAAAATTCTACTAAATCTTCATATTTAAAATTATCATATACCTGTATTAAGCAATGTTCATATACCTCAAATTTATCTATAACATCATTTTTAGTCAGAAAGGTTCTTCCGCCTATATCTTTATATTTTCCATATAAATTTAGCTTTTTATCAAAAATTACTACATCCTTGTGAAGTTCGAAGTTCTTTCTAAATATTTCACTTAAATTATCTAAATATAACTGTAAATTCATAAATATCCTCCAAAATTTCATTGCATTGCCTAGTACTTATACAATTGAGAATTGACTATTGACAATGGAGAATTATCGATACTTCTCTTTTATAAGAGAAGTTTGAATTTATCTCTTTTTAAAGTGATACAGTCACTTTTATCAAAAAGCCTGTTTGAAGAAATTAATTTAAAAATTAATTTCAACTATAATTGCCA
This sequence comes from Clostridium sp. Marseille-QA1073, assembly GCF_054863625.1. NCBI lineage: Bacteria > Bacillati > Bacillota > Clostridia > Eubacteriales > Clostridiaceae > Clostridium > Clostridium sp. Marseille-QA1073. Next base: position 28,440 of record NZ_JBSVQM010000018.1, read on the forward strand.
ATCTTCCATTCACAATTCTCAATTGATTAAACTGTTCCCCAGAATGGAAACTAGCAATTATATTGCTAGTAAGAAATCTATTAAAGAAATTAGTTTGACCAAAACTAATTTCAACCATAATTATCAATCGTCTATTTCAATTCTCAGCTGAATAAATATAATATGTTTATACTAAAATATACTCATTGAAAACTTGATTTAAAACTATATATTATAAAAATTATATAAATATACAATTTTTTAGATAAATTATCGTTTATATACGTTTTTTAAATTTTATATTTATTGCAAAATAAATGCTGATAGAAGATTCTATCAGCATAAATATATAAATTATGTTTGTGTTGGCATTAATATGTTGTTTAATTCTTTTACAGTAATATTAAAATAATTGCTACCTGTGTCTAATGGTTTAATTTGAGATATAACATAATCATCCTTAAGTAAAAACATCAAGTCATCTGATTTATTCTTATCCTTTGGTATAATAAGTGCAAAGGAATTATTAGGTACCAAAATATTATCTTCTTCAATTAGTGCAGCACACAGCTCTCCTTTAATAAAATTTTGTTTTAAAGAAAAAATAATATCCCCTTTTCTAGCTATGCTAACATTTTCATATAACATGCTAAAATTTCCTACAGGATTAGTATTAATTATTCTTTGTTTAAGAATATCAATACAACTTTCATCAATTAACTTATAGCTACTATTAATTTCTGTAGTTTCCTTTAAAGTCCTGCTAGATAAATTAATGTCTGCGATCTGGTACAAATAACAGGTTTCACAATTAATATCCATCCTTATCCCCCTAAAGAAAATATTCAAATTTCTATAATAATTATATACTATTTTTATTTACAAATTCATTAACAAAACTTATAGTTTTACTATAAAATTTATTATTTCTAATATTTCCTCAAAAAAATATAATACTATTTTATTTTTATATTTTTATTATACAAAAATTTCCTTAATATTACTTATTAAAAAATCAAGGTTATCAATAAACTTCATATTGGCAACCTTGATTTTAAAATAATTCTATATTTCCTTTTCTAACATATCTAATAACATATCAAATCTTTTTATAGTATCTTCTAGTGGTTTTGGTGTTGTCATATCAACTCCTGCATTTTTAAGTATGTTTATTGGATAATCACTACTTCCTGCTTTTAAAAAGCCCTTAAATTTTTCTACCTCTTGGGCTCCTCCATTTATTATCATTTGTGAAAATGAATTTGCTGCTGCAAAACCTGTTACATATTGATAAACATAGAAATCTCTATAGAAATGAGGAATTCTTGACCACTCCATATCAATTTCACTATCTACAACCATATCTTTTCCAAAGTATTTTACATTTAAATCATGATATATACTACACAAATCGTCGCTAGACAATGCTTCTCCTGCTTCCATTTTTTCATGAGTAATAAGTTCAAATTCAGCAAACATTGTTTGTCTAAAAACAGTAGTTCTTATGCTTTCCAGTTGTTCATTAATCAAATATAATTTTTTAATTTTATCTTCTTCTTTTTTTATTAAATAATCCATAAGTATGCATTCATTAGTTATAGAAGCAACTTCAGCACAAAACAATACATAGTCTGCATAAATATATGGCTGATTTTTCTTTGAATAATAAGAGTGTATAGAATGACCCATTTCATGAGCAAGCGTTGAAACATCATTTATTTGATTATTATAATTTAAAAGTACATATGGCATACTATTATAACTTCCACTAGAATAAGCTCCACCTCTTTTTCCTTTGTTCTCATATACGTCAATCCATCTATCTTTTATGCCTTCTTTGAATATATTTAGATATTCCTCTCCCATTGGTTTTAGTGCTTCAATACAAATTTTTACTCCTTCTTCATAAGGTATATCGAATTTAGGAGTCTCTATATTAGGTACATATAAATCGTACATATGAATTTCATCCAACTTTAATAATTTCTTTTTAAGTGACACATACCTATGAAGAGATTTTAAATTATTATTGATAGTATCTACTACATTATGATAAACCTGAAGAGGAATTTTATTTGGCTTCAATGAACTTTCTAGTGAAGAATTGTACTTTCTAGCTTTTGACTTAAATATAAAACTTTTATGTGAAGACGTATAAGTAGTTGCTAAAGTATTTTTATATTTTTTATATGTGCCAAATAAACCATTAAAAGCCTCTTGCCTAACCCTTCTATTTTTTGATCTTATAAATACAGAATAATTTCCTTCTGTAAGTTCAATTGAATAATTATTTTCATCTTGTATTACAGGGAAAGTCATATCTGCATTGGTTAGCATATTAAATATATTTCCTGGGGCTGATAGTGAATTTTCTGCAGATGCTAATAACTTTTCCCCTTCTTCACTAAGTATATGAGGTTTTTGCTCTAATATATCCTTCAAATATTTTTCATAAAGTTTTAGTGGCTCTAACTCATCTATAGCTCTTTTAATATCCTCTTCATTTAAAGTTAGAATTTCTGGTATAAAGAAAGAGGTTATGCTATTTACCTCTGTAAGATAAGCTCTTATCCTATCTAAGAGAACCTGATACTTAGTATTTGCTGTATTTTCATCACTTCTAAGATGAGCATATACATATAAATCTTCTACTAAGTTTGAAACCTTAACGTAACTTTCTAAATATCCTAAAAGCATATTAGGATCCTTCAATTTTCCTTTATAGTTCATTAACTTAGGTGCTATTTCTTTTGCTTTAATAAAGTCTGATTCCCAAGCTTCCTCATTTAAATACATTTTTTCAACATTCCATGTGTACTTTTCAGGAACTTCTTCTCTAATTTTTAACTTTTTTACTTCGCTCATGGTTCCCTCCTAATTATTTAGACCATGTTTTTATTTTTATTATTAATTATGATTCAATTGTTATAATACTTATAAAAAATAACAGTATTTTAAAACATAGTCATTATTTTAGATTTTAATATAATTTCATATTAACACATATTTACAAAACTTTAATAAAATTCTTTAACATTCTGTAATTTTCCTTTAATAAATTTTCCATAACTCTTTTTACCTATAAATTAATTCTCTTTTACTATTATCTCTCCTCTTACCATAGTTAATACAGGATATCCTTATTTGCTATTACTATTCCTATATCTAAATTAAAATAGGTGTGAACACCGATACCACCTTGAATTATCTATTTTCCACTAGCATCAATAATCTCATCATAATTTCTTTTAAGTTCAATCTATAAATTCTTATAATAAGAAAAGAAAAGTGCATAACCACTTTTCTTAAAAATTCTTAAAGAAATTATTTAAGGTAAGACTAATATAATGCCAATTACGAGCTATAAAATTTATATTTAGATCACCTAGTAAATTTTTATTTATTTTATATTATAAACAATTTAGTTTAAAACTGCGTCATGCAAATTGGCTTTTCATCTGATGAAAATATTTCATTTAATACTTTTAGATATTCTGTATTTGAAATTTTAGCTTTTCCACATCTATAAAGACTATTAGTATCTACAGCACAGATAATAAGTGATGAAAAATCTGAAATATCCATCATAAGTTCTACATCAAAATCTTTATTTTTATTTAAAGTGGCTTTTCCATCATTAAAATGAATTATATAACTTCCATCATTTTCTTTTATAAGGGTATCAGTAATTGTTAGTTTAAGTCTACAATTTTGATTTTTAAAATTATGATTTTCTAAATCCTTGAAAAGTTTAGATACATCTATTACTCTGTACATTATTCCCGTGCCTTGTTTACTGCATTGATGATATACACCAGTAAGTATTATATCTGTACCATCTCTTGGATCTTCTAAAGCAAATCTAAAATTTTCATCTTGAGCATTAAAAAATATATATCTTATTTGGTCATTTTGACTATTAAAGAAGGTCATAAATTCAAGGAATACTTCTGGATCTTCATAAAGGAATTCTTTTATAACTATATCATTAATTGTAAAAGCCTCTGTATCCCCTTTTTTAAATTCAAAAACCACATACCCCTTTATTTCATCTTTAATTTTATATGCTAAAATTTTATTTGAAGCATTATCAAATAAAATTTTAAATTCATAATCATACTTTTCAATTAGTCCGTTAGTTTTCATTACCATTTTATTATAAAAATTACAAAGCTCATGTAAATCCTCAATATTTAAAAATTGAATATGCGTCTTACTTGTACCCTTTGGTAAATTGCAAGGTTTTATCCTAAATTGATTAATGCTTGTACCAAATCCAAAACCCATCTTTTTATAAAAATCTGGTCTGAAAGGATATAATAATGTCATGGAAATTCCTTGATTTTTGTAATGATAGATAAAATCTTCAATAATATTTATTGCAACCTTTTCTTTTTTATGAATTAAATCAACAGCAATACACCCTACTCCACCAGCTTTAATTTTTTGGCTTAATAAATTCATATTGAAATCGTGATATCTCATTCCTCCAAGAAGTGTTGAATCTTCAAATACTCCATAGAAATTAACGTTTTGTCTTTCATTTTGAATCTTGATAATATTATCTTTAAACCTGTCTTTATCTTCCTTTGTAAATATTCCATTAGCAGGGTATGCATTAGATACTATTTCTACAAAACCTTCTGCATGACATTCTTCTAATTTTCTTACTACACGCATATTATTTTCATTGGAATATCTATATTAATTATTAAGAATCCAATGATATTCACCTCCATTTATCTTTTTAACTACATATAAAATAATTTTATTTATATGAATATTTATTATTATCAGAAAATTATGTTCATATTGGGATATCCTTTTTGTTTTTAAACAACTGCTCATTTTAATAACTAAAATTAGTGGTCTGTATCCAACTATCTTCCTTAAATTCTCAATATATACCTTTTTATCTCCTTTAATATATTCTCATTAATTACAATTTATATATCTTTGTGTAAATGGGCATATCTCTATACATTTGCCACATAATGAAATTTCAGATCCTACTTGTTCTTTTGATAATTCTCTAGCTTTTTGTCTGCATTTAAAAGGATTTATTAATTCCTCTCTTTTTAATTTTATATTCCATAGTTGTCCCTTAATTGTTTTCGCCGGACATGATAATCTACATTTCTCACAGCCGCCACATCTGGATTCATTAATTGGATTATTTGTTTCAAGTGACATATTGGTCAAAACTGAAGAAATACGTATAGCTGATCCATATTCAGGTGTAATTAATAATGCATTTTTACCTATCCAACCTAACCCTGCCCTTGTAGCTACAGTTTTATGTAGTAATAATGTGGCTAAATTATCATCACTAGCGACATAGGTGGATGTTTGTCCTATTGCATCATAACCCAAGTTTTCTATATAGCTGACACAAGCTATAGCAATTTCATCTAAAGCACTATTTATTCTCTTGTACTCCTCCCAATATTCTTTTGTTGGTCCATATTCAATTTCTCTTATAATTTTAGTATTTAATTTAATTCCAAAGGATATGCCATAGTCTATACTCTTACGTGCTGCAACATCAATATCTCTCAAATCTGCAAATCCAACTAAAGATGCTCCAAGAGTTTCTAAATATTTCTTTAAAAAATTTTTATTCATACTTCACCTCAATTATTCATATTAATAATAATATTTTCTAAGACTTTCTTACTTTTATCCATAACATAAATTCATTAACTATATCTTTCTTATCTCACTTTAAAAATCTCAATCTTTCCGTATAATAAAAATTTTCTTCACATTACCCTAATATAATAAAATTACTTAAATAAATAGTCTCCTACATATTCTAGATACATATCCCCATAGAAAAAATTTCCACTTTCTATAATTTCTAATATATCTTCTTTAGTCATTAATTTAGCTTCACTCACCTCTCCCTGCTGAGGAATAACTTCATTAATATCAATCTCCTGCCTAAAATGATAAATATCCGCGATCCAAGGATTTTTAGTATCAAATCTAATCCTTCTAAGTAATCCTCCATTTCTTGTTTTTAATTCTATTCCTAACTCTTCTTTAACCTCTCTTAAAGCAGCTTCTAAACTTTCTTCTCCTGCAATAACTGAACCACCTACTGTTTCCCATTTGTTTGCATTAGTTTTATTTGGACTTCTTCTTGATATTATAAAATTTCCATCTACATTTTCTATCCATACAAATACAACAAGATGATATTCACCCTCACCCATCTTACTGCCTCTGGGAGCTACTTTTCCTGTTCTATTTCCATCTTTATTTAAGATATCCCATAATTCCATAGTATTGTCTCCTCATTTTATTAATATATAAATAATATTTGCATAAGGCACATTCAAATAAATAATAAGTCAGTATGCTAGTCTATTTTGTGTAATACTGCGTCAGCAGAACCCGCTGATAGCTCTTAGCAACGGAACCTGCTTCCTTGTCTGACACAAAATATCCGTCGTATCTTTGACTTATTATTTATTTTCATGTGCCTAATTCTCTTTTTATAATTATAACACTTAGGAATAAAATTATATAATTAAAAACTGCTAAAGATTTTAATTATATCTTTAGCAGTTTTTAAGCCATCTACACTTAATATTTTGAAAAGTATATTTCAATCTTTACTTTATAGAGGTTCTTTGTACTTAAATCATAAATATTTAAATGTTTAGTCATTCTAATAAAGGTATCTAATCTTTTCTTGCTCTTAAAGCCTTTCTCATCCACAAAATCTTAAATTTCTTGCCTTCTATATCTCCCTCATAAGTATTAAATTGTTTAAATCCTGCTTTTTTATATGATTTTATTGCTCTCTTATTAAATTCTGTTACCCCTAATTTAACATAATTTCCTTTATAATTATGATGATTTACTGCAAAATCTACACATTCTGATACATATTCACTACCCAATCATTGTCCAGTTAAATCAGATCTTAATCCAAAGCCTATCCACATTTCATAAATTTTATTTGGATTATCTTTTACTGTTTTTATGTCTACATATCCATCGTCCTCAGAACTTTCATCAACCTCTTCAAAAAATTCTATGGTAAGCTCCCCTATTAAATTATTATTCTCATCTAAAGCTGCAAATTTTCCAAAACCCCAGCTCTCTTCTTCTAATAATGCTTCTTTTTCATTACAGTAATCATATACGAAATATTCACCTTTATATTTCCAATTGTTAATCATCTCTGTTGCATACTCTTTGTTCATTGAAATAAACTTATATTTCATCTTCTCTCCTACAATTATATTCATACGCTACACTTGCTTTATACTTAATGAAACCTTCTCTAAGATATAAACTTAACGCACTCTCATTTTCTGTATCTACACAGAGCATAGCCTTAGGCATTCCTTTACTTCTTCCATAATCTATTGCTGCTCTTAATAAATTTCCACCTAGCTCTTTTCCTCTATGCTCTGGATTTACATACACAACAGATATGTGTGTATATGCTTCTCCTGCTTCAAATTCCACTGAAGCACGTATAGTTCCTATAGGTTCCTCATTATAATAAAGTAACATCATTCCATCTTCTAAATGGCACTGTGGCTCGCTCTTCCAATATAAACAAACATTTTCTAGTGTTCTTGGAGGATCCTCTGGAAATCCAATATTTCTAACCTTACACCAATCCACTTCATCCCTATTTTCTTTAAAAGTCCTTAACTCAAATCCCTCTGGAAAAGTAGCTTTAGGAACTTCTCTATCCTCTCTAATCATAGTAAAACTATATACACCTAACTTAAATTGTAGTGATGTTAATATTTCAGCCATACCCTCATTCTTCTGGTCTATATATATAAATATTTCATCTATGCCTTCTATTTCTTCTAATATTGCTCTAAGTATAATCTTATAATTATCTACTTCATTTTCAATGCTATGAAATATCCTTAATCTTCCTATTATTTCTTATTTATAAAAGTCATCTAAAATCAGGGACACTGCTCCTTTAATATTATTATCATCCATTAATACATAAGTTAGATTTTCTTTATTAATTTCAAAATTCTCTAAATCTATATCACTTAACCCTTCATCATTAGCATTTTCTCTATACTTCTTACAATACTCAATAAAATCTTCAATCATTTCATCTCTTAACCTTTCAACCTTCATGACTCTCCCCCTCCACTATCTACTTCTATGAAAATATTACCACTTATCGCTCTAATCTTATATATCCGAAATAATTCTGTACTAAATTTGAACAGAGAAGTTTACTTTAACATTTTGCTCTAAGAATTAGTATTGCTTCAAACAATATCTTAATTTAAAATAGAAAAACCTATAAACGTAGTATCTTCTTTACGTTTATAGGTTATTATTTAAATGACTTTTACTCAAACTGTGAATAATATAATTGGCTATAAAAGCCCTTTCCTCTTATTAATTCTTTATGATTCCCCTGCTCTATTATGTTACCATCCTTTACTACTAATATATGGTCAGCACTTTTTATAGTAGAAAGTCTATGTGCTATAACAAAACAAGTTTTACCTTTCATCAGATTTCTCATAGCCTGCTGAATTTGAATTTCCGTTCTCGTGTCAACGTTGGAGGTTGCCTCATCTAAAATAAGCATTTTAGAATCTAAAAGCATGGCCCTGGCTATTGTTAGTAACTGCTTTTGACCTTTGGATATATTAGTTCCATCATCTGTAAGAATTGTATCATAACCATTTGGAAGTCTTTTTATATAGGAGTGAATTTTGGCTGCCTTAGCTGCATTTATTACATCTTCTAAGGTAGCATTTTCACTACCGTAAGCAATATTTTCAAAGATAGTTCCTTGAAATAACCAAGTATCCTGTAGTACCATAGCATAGGACTTTCTAAGGCTTGCCCTTGTTATGTCTCTTATCTCCATCTCATCTACATAAATACTTCCATGGTTTACATCATAAAATCTCATAAGGAGGTTAATCAATGTAGTTTTTCCTGCCCCAGTAGGTCCAACAATGGCAACCATATTTCCGGATGGTGCCTTCATACTAAGATTTTTAAGAATTATTTTATCTGCTGTATATCCAAAGGATATATTATCAACTTTTACATCACCATGAACATGTAAAAGTTCCTTGGCATCTTCTTTATCTCTCTCTTCTGCTAACTCATCCATAAGCTGAAAAATTCTTTCTGCTGCTGCTAGTGAAGATTGAAACTCTCCCACAATATTTGCAGATTCATTGATAGGTCCAGAGAATTTCCTAGAATATAATACAAAGGAAGAAATATTTCCTAGGCTCATTTGATTATGTAAATACATAATTGCACCAAATATACTAATTAAGGTTAAAGATAAATTGTTCATAAAATTAACTGATGGTCCAACCATGGCACCATAATAATCTGCACGATAATAAGCATTCACTGCCTCTTCATTCTTTCTTCTAAATTTATCTTTGGTATTCTCCTCTTGATTATATGCCCTTAATGTCTTCTGTCCTGATACAAATTCCTCAACCATTCCATTTAGTTCTCCAAGCTTTCTCGAACGATTACGAAACATAGGTCTTGTAATTTTTGTCATCCTCTTTGTGAGTATAATAGATAATGGAACTGTAAATACAAAAACTAATACTAGCTTTGGGGATATCATAACCATAGAAATAAATGATATAACTACTGTAATAATACTTCCACAAATGGTAACTAAATCTGATGTTAACGATGCATTTAGGGTATCAATATCATAGGAAATTTTACTTATGATATCTCCTGTGGCATGAGTATCAAAATACCCTACAGGAAGTGAAAGTAAATGATCAAATAAGTCCTTCCTTAATTTGTAGGATATCCTCTTACTGACCTCCAGCATAATCACTGATAAAATATAGGTTAAAATAGAGGATATTATATAAAATATAATCATAAGTCCACAGTAATAATATACTTTACTAAAGTTTACCGCACCATTTCCCAGTTCAATGCTATCTATGGCATACCCTGATAGCATAGGACCCATTAATGCAAATAAATTACCTCCAATAGACAGTAGAATCGCAATAATTATTAATGCTTTATATTCTAAAAGATAGGACATTATTCTTTTTAAGGTATGAATCTTCTTTTTTTTCATAATTGCAACATGCCCTCCTTGTTTCATATAGATTGCTTTAAGTTATTTTCTTACTTAAATGAATTTACTCCTCTAGTTGTGACTCACTAATTTCTCTGTATATATCACAACTTTCTATAAGTTCCTCGTGGGTTCCATAACCTACTATCTCTCCATCCTCCAAAACACAAATATGGTCAGCAGACATAATAGAGCTAATTCTTTGAGCAATCATTATAGTTGTGGTTTCTTTAAAATGATTTTGAAGTTCCTTTCGTAATGATGCATCTGTTTTATAGTCTAATGCACTAGAAGAGTCATCTAGGATTAAGATCTCGGGATGTGCTGCAAGTGCTCTTGAGATTAGTAATCTTTGCTTTTGTCCACCACTTAAATCTGCACCTCTTACTGCTACCTTGGTTTGAAATCCCTCTGTCTTTCCTTCTATGAACTCAGTAGCCATTGCATAGTCTGCTGCTGCTTTTATTTCAGTTTCACTTATATCTCTTCCAAATCGAATATTTTCAAATAGGGTATCTGTGCTAATAAAGTCATTTTGAAATACAACACCAAATTTTTTTCTTAATATCTTCATGTCAATTGATCGTACATCTTGTCCATTAATTCTAATTGCTCCCTGATTCACATCATAAAATCTCATTAATAGTTTAACTATAGTAGACTTTCCGGAGCCTGTAGCTCCAATAATGCCCAAGGTCTCTCCTTTTTTAATACCAAAGCTTATATTACTTAAATTGTTTTCCTTATGATTATAAGAAAAAGATACATTATCAAATTCTATGGCATATCCATTATCTATCTTTGGTATATCTTTAATTACAAGCTCCTCTTCAGCATTTAAAATCTCATTTATACGTTTTGCTGAAGCGCTTGCCTTTGAATAATTGGTGAAAACCCTGGAAATAAATAAAAGAGCATTTAAAATTAATGTAACATAGGTTAAAAATGCAACAATTACTCCTGGCTTCATAACTCCGCTGTTTACCCTATAGGCTCCTGCCAAAATAACCAATACTGTCCCAAGATTTAAGCATAGATTCATAACTGGGTTTAATACAGCCATCACCATTCCAGTCTTTTTTTCTTGCTCTACAGCAGCTTTATTACGATAATCAAATTTTTCTCTTTCATAATCTTCCTTTGATAAGGCTTTAATAACTCGTATTCCTGTCACATCTTCCCGTACAACCCTTACAAAATCATCTATCTTTTTTTGGACAATAGAATACATTGGAATTCCTACTTTTGAAACATATGTAACTGCTAAAAATATAATAGGCATCACTGAAATCATAACTAAGGTAAGTATTGGATCTAGTGTAAAAGTAATAATTATACCACCTATGAGTAAGATAGGTGCTCTTACCCCAATTCTTTGCATCATACCTAGCATCTGGTGAATGTTATATGTATCAGAGGTAACTCTTGAAATTAAAGAAGGTAATGTAAAGTAATCTACTTGATTATTAGAAAGATAAATTATCTTAGAAAATAAATCATTTCTGACACGTTCCGTTGTATCTCTTGCAACTTTAGATGCCATCCTATTGGCTACAATATTAAATGCCACTGCAATAATAGAGCATAAAAGCATAAGTCCACCCCAAATAAGAATTGGTTGTACCTGTTTTAATGGGATAATCTCATCAATCATATAGGATAATATCCAAGGAAGTGCCAGTTCTACAATAGTACCTGTAAATTTTATGGCAAGTCCAATACTCATACGAAAAGCATATGGTTTTAAATATTTAAATATTTGTTTCATTTTTATTTCCACCTAATACATAATTATATATTTTAAGTAAAATTTACTTCATAATATATTATACAATGATATCTTGTAAAAATCGATTCTAACAAAAAAATTCTGAAAAATTTAGGGAGAAAGATTTTCTATATAAGAAAAATATGATTGCCTAAGACAAAAATAATTTACTGAAAGCTGAGAAGGAACTCTTAAAAAATTCCATATGCTAAAAATGATAATTATTCAAAAAAACAAGTCTATCTGTCTAACAAAAATTTAATCTAACTAATTTAGTCGTGAAAATATAAGTTAAATTTAAAAAGATGACTCCTGTTCAATACAGAAATCATCTTCTTAACCTATTTTAAGCTTTTAATTTTTCTTTGACAAAGGTTATGCTTTATTTTAAAGGTCTTTTTTTACTAACTATTTCCTTATCCTTTTAAGACCATTCCGTTGCTTCATCTTTAAGTTCAGATATAGAATTACTAGTAAATATAGGATCTTTTATACCTGCTCTCTTCTGATTTTTGTAATCTTCTAGAGCTTTTAATGCAATTTTGCTTAATAGTACAATAGCAATTAAGTTTACTATAGCCATGAGTCCCATGAATACATCAGCTAAATTCCAAACTATATCCATGCTGACAATAGATCCAAAGAACACCATTGCACCAACAAAAACTCTATAAAGCTGTAAATAAATTTTCTTATCTGTTATAAATTGAATATTGGTTTCACCATAATAATAATTTCCAACTATAGAACTAAAAGCAAATAGTAATATACATGCGGAAATAAATATTCCTCCCCAAGATCCTACTTGATTATTAAGGGCTACTTGAGTAAGTTCTATACCTTTAACTGAGCCATCAAGTGGAGCACCTGACAATAATATCATAAATGCTGTACAACTGCAGATTATTATAGTATCAGTAAAAACTCCAAGGGTTTGTATAAAACCTTGCTTAACTGGATGGGATACTGTAGCAGCTGCAGCAGCATTAGGCGCAGAACCCATACCAGCTTCATTTGAAAACAACCCTCTCTTTATACCTTGCATTAAGGCTGCTCCAATTCCACCACCAACAACTTCATTAATACCAAAGGCATTTTCAAAAATCATTGATAATACGGAAGGAATTGCCGAAAAGTTTTTAACAACTATAAATAATGCAACTATTATATAAAAAATAGCCATAACAGGAACTAAAACACTTGAAACTTTTGCAATTCTATTGACTCCTCCAAAAATAATGGTAATAGTAAGTATTGTTAAGATAGCTCCTACAACAGTTTTATTAAATCCAAAAGAACGGTATAAAGAAAGAGTTATGGTATTGGCTTGAACTGAATTGAATACTAGTCCAAAACAAATGGTTATCAAAATGGCAAAAAGCATTCCCATCCATCTTTTTTTAAGTCCTTTTTCTATATAGTAAGCAGGTCCACCTCTAAAGCTATCTCTATCCTTAACTTTATAAATTTGTGCCAAAGTAGATTCTATAAAACTAGAGGCACCACCTATAAGTGCTATAAGCCACATCCAAAATACTGCTCCAGGTCCACCAACAGCAATTGCAGTTGCTACACCGGCTAAATTCCCAGTACCAACTCTAGAAGCCGTACTTATACAAAAGGCTTCAAAGGAAGATACAGAATTCTCTTCTTTATCCCCTGTGGCACCATCTCCTAAAAGTCTAAACATCTCTTTAAAATTTCTAAATTGAACAAACTTGGTTTTAAAAGTAAAATACACACCAATTGCTATAAGCATGGCAATCAATATATAAGTCCATAAAAAATCATTAAACTTTGAAATTACATCGTTTAAAAATATCATATATTACGAATTCCTCCCTTTATCTCTAGTTATTTATTAAAATTACATTTGAAAATATAATATAGTATTTATGACAAAATTGCAATAAAAACATTTAAATGTTTCATAAATTAATTAAAAACATATTGTAAACTAGTAAAATCATGGTAAAAAGAATAAATTTGAAATGTATCATTCATTTTATTGTAAAATACAGTATACTAGGATAATAAGATTAATAGAAGTTGAATATTGAGATAAGATAAAGTTAATCTTTGAGCTTCAAAAAATATTAATTTTTTGTGAATATACTTTTGAAGTATACTCTAACTTTAATTGATGATGAGAAATAGAGATACTTACCTGACACAAAGTGTCTATAAAAATTTTATCAATTTAGAATATACATTACATTATCCAATATAACATTAGGAAGGTAATTTTTAATTTCTAGGAGAAGTCTACCCATTTTGAGCATTTTATTGAAATTTAAGACTTAAAAAACAAAAACTTAGATTTATACATCAATATATTACAATTGAAATATTAAATCTAAGTTCATAAATAATTTAAAATTTATTCTATTTTTTATAGTATATAAATAAAATTAGTTACAGATTAAATAGATATAAAATATGATTATTATATAAATCATATTAATCAATTAAAAACCTATAGATATAGTAAACTACTTCTCTATTATTTCAAGTTTCATATCCGTTAACTGAAGCCCCTTTAAGAAACCTAAATTATGATATAATTCTTCTGCTTTATTTCCTATGTGTACATATAATCTAACTACCGGATATTCTTCATTTAAAACTGCAAGTGCACTTTTTAGCATTTTACTTCCAATGCCCTTTCCAGCATAGCTAGGCTTTACAGCTATTTGAGATACCAAGGGCCATTCTTGCCACATAGATATATAACAAATTCCTACTAATTCTCTAGTAGATTTATCATATACTAGAGTAGATGCTCTATTTAGAAGTTCTACATCTAAAGTACTATCAAAATACTCCTTAACCCATTTAGTATACTCATCTACACTATAATTAAAATTCAATCCTTCATTGTTTTGGAAGGATTCATGGAGTAGCTTTCCCATTTCTAATTCATCTTCTCTTTTAGGAGAAGTAACATAATAGTTATCTTCCCAGTTAATATTAAAAGTTTCAGTTGACCTTACCACCCAACGGCCACTTTCTACTTTTATAAAACCTAGTTTTTCATATAGTTCGACTTGAGATGAATCAACTGTAGACGCCTCAATAGGTTTATTAAAATCTGACCAATAAACTAATATTTCTTTAAGTTTCTTCAGTGCTTCATATTCATCTGAATAAGGTGGAATGAGAAATACTCCCTCTATAAAATTAGGCTTAATAAGTGCTCCTCCAATCTTTCTACCATCCTTAAGTATCCAAAAACAATCCTCTTCCTCATCTATGATTGAACGCATTATATCATAATTCTTCTTAAACCACCTATTTGCCTTTTGTAATCCATAGTAAGTTGCATAATATTTAGAGAAGATTTCATGCTCTGCCCTTTGAAGTTCATAATCATCTCCTAAATTATATATATCTATTTCCTTTGAATAATTTTCTAATATCATTTATGCTCCTCCCAGGTTTTTTACCATTTAATTCTCTAAATAATAAAATTCTTGTTTAAATTAACTCTTCTTTTTAATAATTAGGTTAATCTTCACTTTAGTTATTAGAAAACTCATAAGATGCAATGCCTACTGCTATGGATAAATTTAATGAATCAATTTCCTTTGAATGTGCTATTGCAATACTTGTTCCTACATTTAAAAACTCGTCGTCAAGACCAGTAGCTTCATTCCCAAAAACTAAAGAAACTAAATTACCTTTAGCATCTTCTATGTTTTTAATAGACTTCTCTCCATTTATCATAAAGGTATAAATACTATGATTACCGAATTCTCTTATATACTCATTAAAATTACTATAATAGCTAAAGTTAATTTTAAAAAATGCCCCCATTGATGCTCTTATAACCTTTGGATCAAATACATCTACTCCAGGGTTTATAATTGCTAAATTATCCATTCCAAATCCAACCATAGTTCTAATAATAGTTCCCATATTCCCCATATTACTTGGATTAACTAAAACTATATGAGACTTATTCCTATCTAAATCTAAACTATATTTTTTAAAAACTCCTATAACATAATAGTTTTCTTTATCTGAAATTCTATGAAATATCTTATCATTTACTTGTACACTTATATTTTTACTTTTGCATAATTCATATAAATTTATTTCATTATCATTCTCTATATAACTTGACTTTACAACAACTCCTATAACCTTATCTGGTCTTGTATTAATTAATTCAATGGTTGCAAATGTTCCAAAGGTATAAGAGTATTCAAACTGTTTTTTATATTTTTTAAGAATCATCTCTTTAAATTCCTTTTCATTACTTTCAAATTTCTTTCTCAGAAAAATTATACTATTTATCCCATAGTTCTTATATATCCAAAACAATTCTATATTAAAGTTGAGCAAAAAGAAGATCTTATTATCAAGATAATAAGATCTTCTCTAATACCCAGCATAATTTAATATGCTTGACCTACAAAAATTAATATATAGATTTTTTAATATCCTATGATTTGCCTTCCCATCTATAGGGGTATTTTTTCCTTCACTTATTAAATTATTTATTCTTGCCATAAAATAACTTATATTATAATTTAATTCTGCTGTGAAAAGCTATCTTTACATATTTTTCACAGCCTATTTTAATAAATGTATGCGGTCTCATTCAGCAGCTTCTGCATCTGCTTTAGTTTCATGAATTGTACCATGCGGATGATGAGGTGGTGCATAAATAGAATACAATTTAAGTGGTTTATTACCAGTGTTTATTATATTGTGCCATTTACCAGCTGGTATAATGATTGCAAAATCATCATAGACTTTTCTTAGAAAATTTAAATCATATTTACTATCACCCATTTTAACAATTCCTTCTCCTTCTTCAATACGTATGAATTGCTCAACATGTGGATGAATTTCTAAACCTATATCATCTCCAACATCAATACTCATCAATGTAAGTTGCAAATAGTTTCCTGTCCATAAAACGGTACGAAAAGTATTGTTTTGCTTAGTAGCCTCATCAATATTAACTACAAAAGGTTCTGGTCCATAATCCTTTAATTCAGTTAAATAATCGCTCCTTGCAAATCGCAAAGAATTAACTAGTGAATCATACTCCATATCATCAGTAAAATAAGTATATTGATTATCAAACTGATTAGAAAAGTCTGTGGTATCCCCATAATAAGAGTACGAATAGTTTTTGTAATAGTTATGCATTTTTTCCTTTCCTTTCATATGATTATAACATTATCATATGTTCTATATATATATATTGTGCTCCGATCCACAGAAATGATATGACTAAAAATCTAACATCTAAATCGGAAAATTTATAAATTGCATAAAGTCATAATTTTTAAGTATGCATTTTTAATGTTTAACAAGTCATTAATTATCTCTATATGAAAATTGAGTACTATTAAAATTTTTTTCTCCAATCCCAAATTTCATTAATTGTCTTAACTTTAAAACCTAAATCCCAATAAAATTGTTGATCTCCTCCAAGCATTCCCCTACAATGTGATGACATCTTCATAACTCGATTAGCTGCCTCATATATCAATGCCCTTCCTATTCTCTTTCTTCTACACCACCATATAACTCCAAGGGGCTCTAATTCACAATAAGGCATTTTTTCATTGTACCAAATGATAGCAAATCCCACTGGTTTTCCTTCACCATCCAATACTCATAAATCAAGTTCTGGTTTATATCCTGGCATTTTTCTTAAATCGTGAAATCCTCTTTCTCCTGTTTCCGCTATAGGAAGTGTATAGTTAAAAGAAAACATATGAGTATTGGAAAGAAAAAAGTCTGGTGTTTGGTTTCCATCAACTATCTTATATCCATTTGGAAGTATAATGTCAAACTTCTTTTCTGAAAACGGAAGTATTAAAGATCTCTCCACTTTTTGAGATAACTCATATCCTTTCTCTTTTGCCATCTTTTTTACCAAGCCATATTTTGGTGGAATGACTACATGTAAGTATCTTATATTATTTTCATAGTCTTTTTTAAAACAAGAGAGATGTGTTTCTGCATGATGAAACATTCTCTCTAGTAGTTCTCTGTCTCTTTGTCATTCTAAAGAATCAAATAGGAAGAAGGCATCTCCATGCCATACTCCTTCGCATATAACTGCTGAAATAATATTACCCTTTTCTTCCCATATACCTACTATATGTCTCCAATTATCTTTTACATTTGCCCATGCACTATGAACTCCACGACTAAACTCATGACGACTGACTCCCCATGGAGGATTACTCCATGCATAACTATTTAAAACAAGTTTTTCTAATTTTAGAAAGTCTTCATCTGTATAATATCTAAAAGAAATGCTCATGATTTTTCCCCCTCTATACCAAAATTTAGATGTAAATAAATTCTAAATTTATTTATCTACTATATTTTTCAAATACATGTCTTTTGTCAATCCAAAACATATTTCATCTTAATATCTTCCATTCATATAAATGTTTTGTTTGAGTACACCTTCCTGCTCATATCCAAGTTTTTTATGCATTTTAATAGATGCTTCATTTCCCTCTAAAACAGTTGAAGAACATTTATTTAATCGTCTTTCCATAAATCCATATTTTATAAGTATTTTTACAGCACTTATTCCATATCCTCTGCCTTGGTACTCTACTGCAATTCTGACACCAACACCAAAGGTTCCATGCCTCTCGTTATCTATTCCTAAAGTTATTCTTCCAACATGTATACCATCTAATGTGTCTATAGCAAAGACTATACTAGAATTATTTGCAGTACTATTCTCTACTCCCTTACAATATTCTTTTGCAGCTGAAATTGGTGGTGGTAAATCAACTTTATATCCTGCTAATCTGTTTAAGAAACTATCAAAGCCAGTATAATAAATCCATTCCCAATCCTTTTCTCTCCAAGGTCTTAATCTCACTAAATCATTTTGCCAATAATAATTATCATACACAATTTCTCTTATAAAAAATTCCCCCTACATTTTCCTTACAGTATAAAAAATATTGATGCCACTACATTTGTTACTAAAAAAATTGTACTATTTTCTTTATAATTCTTATATATCCAAAATAGTTCTATATTAAAGTTGAACAAAAAATAGCTGTGATAAACATTATACTCACCACAGCATTAATTTCTTAAATTACCTTTTTAAAAGATATTTTTTCATAGTTCAACTTTACAATTCTTATTTATTACAAAGTAGGAAGTACTATAAAATCACTTCTTCAAATCATACTTAACGATATATATACTTTAATCAATTTAAAACTATTCTACTTTGCCCAAAAGATATACAATTGCATTTCCAAGCTCTATATCAATATCCGTAAAGGTATGTCCACCATAAAACTCTTTATAATGAAGATTATATCCCTTATCTCTTAATATCTTTGCAAAATCTAGATTAGCCTTATAGTGCTTTTGTGCCTCTTTTTCAAATTCTCCAAAGGTCATATAAAAATCTAATGGTAACTTTAATCCATTTTCATACATTGTTAATATTAGACCTTGTTTATTGTCGTCATTTTCTTCATTCCAATATAGACCACCTGATTGACATAATACCTTTGGGAATAATTCAGGATATTTAAATGCTATAAAAGCTGCCGTAAGTCCACCATAACTAAAACCTGCAATTAAATTTTTTGCTCCCTTATTTTCAATATTATACTTTTCCTTCATCCATGGTAATAATTCACTTATAACAAAGGAACTAAATTTTTCTGAACATGTCAGTTCTTTTATTCTGTCGTCATTAGACTCAATAAATACTGCACATATAGCTGGAATTTTTTTCTCTGCAATTAAGTTATCAAAAGTTGTAATAACTTTTGTAATATTAATATACTCCCATCCATCAGTAAAAATAGCTAATCCAAGAGGTTCAGAGTTCTTATTATATCCTGCTGGTGTATAAACCCATATCCTTCTTTTATTATTTAAAATCTTACTTCCAAAGTCTTCAAACAATTCAACTTTTCCTTTAGGCACATTCTCTTTTTCAATAGTCCAACTTTTTTCTTTAAATTCAGGTAAACAAACATAGGATTCTTCTTTACAAATTAAATAATAATCACCAGGATTCTTTTCGTCCTCTGTACATACATATTTTTTGAGGTTAAAAGGATCTAACCTAAAATCAACATCATCCCATTCTTGATCTTGCCTTTCATTAACTGCGAAAATATATAAAGAATGACCATCTCCTCTCACAGTCCATGTTCTATACCACAAATCTGTATCTACTAACTTTTCAAGTTGTGTATCCTGACTATTCATACCAAACATTTCCCCATATACAGCTAGTGTGTCTATATGATCATCCTCTCTCCAAATTAATGTAACTAAATAATTTTCATCAGCTTCTTCTGTTTTTTCAATGATAGGTGAGCCATTTTTTCTAATTTCATTCCAAAATTCTTCTAAAGTTTTGTCTTTATAACTTTTTAGCTCCTCGTATAATTTCTGTATTCTTGGACTAATTATTTTTGAGTTATTTTTCATATCCATCCTCCCACTTTATTAGTTAGTATAAAATTTTTTACACTATCATACTTTAAAATTTATCTCAAATTTATTTACTTTAAATGCTATCTATCTTTCCTTCAAATATCCAATAGAATGGAAATGAAAAATGTATATAGTTAAATACAGGTTTATCTCCACAATTTGAAACTAATGCTGTTAATCTGATAGAACAAGTATAGTTTGTACCTATTGCACTCTCTTTTAGTGCATAAGATACACTTCTGTGAGCCGCAAATAGTTTTTCTTTTGAGGTAAGATTAGACTTAAATAGGTTGTCCAGTTCTACTAAGGCGCCTTCAGCAAGTTCATCAGATGTCAATTCTTGTTTCAATGTACCTGAAACTGTGACCCAAGCCATTTCACCTGACTTTGCAGCTATGGCATGTTCTAAGTCTATAGAAAGACTTGAAGCGCTGCACTTTTCAAAGAATTCTTTGATCTGATCCACCCCATAATACCATTGGTTATCCGGTCCCATAACATAGGCAATACTATAAGTTGTAAAACATTTACTTAACAATTCTTTTGAAATATTTTCTTGCCCCACAAACTCTGTCTCTAGACTCTTTAAGAGAGATTTTATCTCCATATTCACTTGATTATTTTTATATTTATAAGCCATAGCATTGAGCTTATTATAACTTTCCACATATTCTTTAGAACCTTCAAAACGTTGATCTGGAAAATTAGACTTTGGTATTGAAAATTGGAGATGAGCAAATTTCCACTTGCTCTCTCGTTTTAATAGAGTTCCGCTTAAACATACAGGCCATAAATATTCTCTCTTCTCATCTGGTCGCTGATGGTAAGTTAGAGCCAAAACCCAATTGATAAAAGCAATTTTCTCTTTAAATGTAAGTTCTGTTTCTTCAGCCTTATTTTTTATAAAGTTAACATAGCTATCATGTCTTTCTAGTGTATCTTCAAAAATGTATTTCACAGAAGCTGTAGTAGCAAACCAGGCAACTTCATCTTCAACAGAAATATGTGCCCTTTCCCAATCCATATTGAAATCACCCCAATATTCCCAGTCATCTCTAATCAACGTTTTTACTTCCTCGCTGCCTAAAAACAACTCTTCCGTTGAAGTTCCAAGAGCGCAGGTTTCTTCTTCAATGATAAAAAGTTCATCCATAAAAGCATCAACTTTTTCTATATCACGTTCAGTGTATCCAACCTGAAATTTTCTAAGAGCCTCTCTAATGCCTCTATGATTCTCAGTTGAATCATTAAATGCATCTTTTTTCCCTGAAAACTTTCTTAAAGATTTATTATCTAAATATTGTATTCCAAATTTATTCATGTTTAAAATCCTCCTTTATTACTTTACACTACTTTGTCATAAAATTTAGATAATCGTAACGCTTTCTAAAATCTTCTTATTATTTTGTTTATTATTTTTATAAAAAACTCGTACTGCTATAAATTTACCTACTAAAATTTTACTATTTAATAAAGTTATATTATATGGCCAAAACAGTTCTATATTAAAGTTGAGCAAAAAAACGCCTTATTACCAAAGTTTTATTGATAATAAGACGTTTTTTATTGATTTTAATTTTACATTTAGGAAATTAATTTTCTTTCCCTGCTTATAATTTTTCTTATACTTTGTTCAGAAAGAAAGTATTCACTTGCAAGTTCTGAAACTTTAGTTCCACAAGTATATTTTTCAAAAATTTCATTATTTCTTTTCTTAAGGCTGTCTCTTGTTCCATTTTTTTCGCCCCAAGCTTTTTCATTTTCACTTTTTCTAGGGATATATAAGTACTCCCCATCTATATATTCTTGAATTAATTCTATTATCTCCTCTGGTAACACATTGTGTGCTTTAACATATTTCATATTTTTGCCCCTCCTTAATTTTTGTAAATTAAGGCAAAGACCTATGAAAAAGTAAGCTCATGTATTATGGGAGCCTAGTTTTTAGCATCTCAAGAAAAATATTTAATTAAAGATGCCTTTTAGCTAATAGATACATTAGGCTCCAAGCAAAGCATAGCTAACTGAGTCATTATGGTCTTTGCTTGAAGCATATCATTTACAGTACAATTAAATATGTTATAATTTCTCATAAAACATCACTCCTTTTTACCCTATACATATAATTATATGTATAGCTCTAAATTCCTTTTATTATTTTTTATCCAATTAGTAATATGAAGTTTAAATAGTTTTTTATTTATACTTCATAACTTTTTCTAAAACCCATAATCTTTCTAAATTTGCTTCTTATATAAAATTCATAGACCTCTTCGTCCGCAAGTAATTCTATTCTTGTTTTAGGATATAACTGATGACAAATATCTAATAAAGCTTTCCCCATACCTTTTCCTCTATATTCTCTGCTTCAACAGCTACAATGGCAATACTAGAATTTTTCCATGACTCTAAGCTATCCTTATCTCTATTTATAAATGTCATCCATCCTTCTTCTTTATACAAGTTTTAAATAGAAGAAAAATCACTTTCTTTAAATCCTCTAACACTAACTTCTTGCATTAATCCAATGTTAAATAATGATTTATCATTTATAATATTACTTTCCATAAAAACCCTCTAATCTATATTAAGAAAAGCCTAATTTACAGACTTATTGCTATAATTAATTAAGGTTATTTCATAATTTATTTAAAATTGTTTATATAAATCTACATATTTCTAATTAGGTAAATTAAAATTTGCAATGATTTTTTTGCATATCTCTATAATTCTAATTTAAACTCATTAATTTTGTTCCAAATTATGCTGCACCTCAGTGGAACTCTTATACAATTAAGAATTAACGATTGACAATGAACAATTATGGATACTTCTCTTTTATAAGAGAAGTTTTAAATTGATTTGTTTTTGAAGTGACACAGTCACTTTCATTAAAAAGTCCATTTTAAGGAATTAATTTGTAAAAATTAATTTCAACCACAGTTGTCAATCTTCCATTCTCAATTCTCAATTGGTTAAATTCCTCAGAGGTAGATGATAACTTTCAGCATTAACTTCCATCCCTGGGGTCTATAACAAAATTATAGATTTTAAAGCAAAATTAAATTAGTCGCAAAAATTTATATTTTAATGTTTAACCTTGAAGGCCCTTGGACTGCCTTTCCATATTTTCTATAACAATATCATGAATATCACCTAGTGAAGCGCAATACTCAAGCACTTTCCATGGGGTATTTGTGTGAAAATGAATTTTAATCAATTCCTCATCACCTACCACAAGTAAGCAATCACCTTCAATATTTTTTGTAATATACTCATTTATTTTATCTTCTGAAAGACTTTCTCCTTCAATCAATAGCTGTGTATCAAATTTATATTCAATCATAAATTATTCTCCTTTACATCTTATAAGTTCTAAATTTATCTGTATACTGTAAATAGATTATAACATAACATAACATAATAGCTTCTAAATAATAAGGTATTTTTATAAATTATTCACTTTTTTACTTGTGATTTTAAAATCTAATATTATGAATTAAGCAACTACAGATCATGCTCAAACTTAGAACAACTCATCTAATAAAATATAATATTTTATCTTTTCCCAATTTGGTTCTATCTCCAACTCTTTTATGAACATCTCTGTGTATTTTGGTTCAAAATCCATTAGTTAGCGAACACATAATGCAATATCTTGATAAAAATCACTTATACCAGCTCGTCCCATATCTATAAAGTCTGTAATCTCCGTTCCATTCGTAAAATAATTATTAAAACAATAGTCTCCATGGGAAAAAATCAGTTTTTCTTCTGGCTTATTCTCTATAAGGTATCTATATACATCTTCAGGAGTATATAGTCCCTCTGTATATACATTTTTATCTATTCTTCCTGCTAAGCCACTTTCAATTCTTTTTCTTGCCTTCTCTAGTTTTGCATCTATTCTACTATCAAAAGGACACTCATGAACATCCACACTTTGTAATAATTTAATCCCCTTAGCAGCTAATGCTACTAACTTTTCTGGCCTACTGCGATAAGTATCATCTTCTAGCATCTTACCTCTCGCAGCTTTAATTAACATATATGAAACATTATCCTCTACAACTCTATAAACAATTTTCGGTACTGGTAGTTTCCCTATAAGCCACTGATACATATCATATTCTCTTATAACCTCATCATTTATCTTTTCAATTTTTAAAAAGAATTCTTTACAGGTATCATAGTAACGAATCACATTTGCTCTAGACATACCTTCCTTACATTCTTCAGACTGCATCAATACTACTATGTCTTTTATATCTTTTGGTAAGTACATATTACACCTCTTTTACCTCTTACAAACATATTCTATAAAACTTTTTTTAATTGCCATATATTAATTAAAAGAAAATACTCATTTTATTCGCTTTTTCATTTTTATTGGATATCCAAATCCCTGAATAACAGTAAAAAAATTAAAGCTCTTTTTGTACACCTTAAATCCCAATTTCTCATATAGTCGTTTTGCATTGGTGTTTTTTGATAGTACTTCTAAATAACATTCATCGTATTCTGGTAATTGGTATACAAAATCTAACAACTTTGTAGCTATTCCTTTTCCGCGCATACCTGCATCAGTAGTTAAGTAATCAATATATAAATCAGAATCCTTCTTTACTGCTGGAGTTTCTGCAATCAACTTAAGCTGTTTATATATTATCATTCCTTTAATTTTTCCAAATATTTTTTGGCATACTTGGATATCAAAACAAAATACTCTTTTTTTATTTGTGCCAATACCAAGAACTCCAACAATTTTTTCCTTATAACAACAAACATAAATCATTGAAGTATCTAAAGACGGTAAAAAAAGTTCAATTAATTCGAACTTATTTTCTGTAAATAAGAATATGTTTCTAAATCCATCAACAAATAATTCAACAGTTTCGCGTTTTTTTGTTTCATGTAAATCACTAAGACAATATACCTGTAAATCAACCATATTCATAATCTCCTATTACATAAATAGTGATAATTTTATATCTAATAAGTTTTTCTTTGAAACTCAAGCATAATCCGTTCAAGTGGCACCCATCCAATGAACTTTGGTTTTTCCCATCCTGGAGCAGCTACTAACTTTTCTATATCAAGGTAATTATCAATCCTTACTTTATCCCAAGCATGGATAACCTCTCCATTGCCCATAGACAAACCAACATGTCCCCAATTTTTATATTCATCATTAATTACTCCTGAGCAGTCATAAAAAATAAAGGTTCCTTTTGGAGGTATATCGTATGCTTATATGCTTCATATAAATCAGCAGATTCCTTTGCAGTATCTCCACCAAAGATTTCAATATCATTACTTCTCTCTAATGCATCCTCTACAAAAGCCAAACAATGATAACAATATTCTCTAGAATTCAAATGATTTTTAGCCCACTCAATTGCATTATTGACATACTTCTCATAATTTTTATCCATATATTGTACCCTTTTTATAATATCTAGTGTACTTTCTATACACCGATTAATTTTATTTTATACATATAATCTGTATGCTATATGATTTATTAGTTTGCTTATAACTTTTATTTATAAAATAAGAAAATTGCGACTTTTTGCTAAATATTAATTTAGTAGACTAAAGTATACATTTATAACATCTATATTTATCTTTAATCTTAAAACCTGCAGCTAAGGCTGAATCTAATTCATCAGTACAATCTTCATCAATAAAATATGCAATTTCCTTTAATGTACCAAATTCATTATATAACTGCATCAACATTTCATTGATTAAGATACTTTCAATACCACTATTTTTATATTCTTCATCAACAAATAATCCAAAAACTTCTTTTTCTTTTGGGTCTAGTAATGCCTTAACAAAAATACTTCCGTGAATCCCTTCATTTTGCCTAAAAACAAATACTTGAAAGCGATCTATATCCTTTTGCAAATTTTTGCTATTATAATACATTCCTAAAGGAATAGCATGTTTATCATGAAATATAGCATATTCTTCAAAAATATCTCCAGTAATTTTTTCTATGCAATTATGTCTTTGGATAGAATGTATTCTTAAATTATATAATCTTGTGTCAAAACTAGCATCGATACATTCTATATTCTTTTTCTTAAAATATTGATTTGCATTTTCATTAGAAACTGGTACACCTATAAATAATTCATGTCCTGGTAATTGCTTACTTATATAATTAATTAATTCTTCTGCGATTTGTTCATAATTTTCTCTTATTAAAAACATTTCTGTTTGTGCATATTTTTCATCATGTTCCCAAAAATAAACACAAACTCCTGATAATACATCTTCCTTATAACAAGCTACTATATTTCTATTATTTGAATGGATAGCTCTTTCAATATTTTTTTTAATATCATTCATTGATTTTCTTATTGGATAACTAGCATGTAAATTATTTTGACTTAATTCCCATGCAAAATCAATTACTTCCTCAAATTTATAAACTGTTTTTATCATTTTTTATACCCCATTTATCATTAATATTTAAATTTATGTTTAGTTTAATTTATTTAGCACGTGATTTGGAGATTTACTCTTGATAATATACTATTTCAAAATCTTCAAAAATCACTGGCATATCATTTCTAAACTCATATCCAAGTTCATCTCCTTCTTCCTTAAAGAAACGAATATGTCCAGCACGCCAAGATTCTAATGTATCATCCTCCCCCTCTCGTTTACAAATATCATAAGTAATATCTGAAAATGGAATAATTGTTACTTTAATTGTTTCAATAACACATCGTGGTATACCTTCCCAGTCAGTGACAATACTTAAATCACCAGGTTCAGGTACACGCTCACCTTCAATTTCATAGCTCCATAAACTACTTGATGTAGCTTTCTTTTGCCCAATTAACACCAAACGCAATAATTCATTTGCCCATTTTTCCGTTAATTCAAAATGAAATACATCTAAATATGTTGTTGTTTCATCTCTGCCTCTTTCCCTTAAAAATGTCTTCCAAAATATATCAATTTTTTCTTGTGAGTATTTTTCATTTTCCATTACTGATGCCCCTCAAGTTTTACCGTTTGAATTTAAGTATCCTGCAATAAAAGCACCTTGTAATCTTCTAACTTCTTCTTTGAAATGCACATGATCACAGTAAATATCTCTACCTAAATTTTTAGTAAAATTATATAAATCTACAATTTTAACATTTTCCTCTTTCATAATCCAACTTGAAATCTCATTATATTTTTCAACATCACTATTATATCTTAGAAATCCAGCTTTTCTTTCATTATGAATTTCATCAATGATAGGTGTTAAAGATATCCATATAACTTCCTTTGCCATCTTTTTAGAAAGTTTAATAATCTCCTCTAAATTACTTTTATATTTGTCTATTTCAATCTGAACTCTATTAAATTCTCTGTCTCTTCTAAGATCATGCATTCCGCAGTTTATTATTAAAACATCATATATACTTCCTAATCTATGCTCCTCTTGCAGATACTCTAAAACCATATTACTATCTCCTGCATTAGCTCCCACTGGCTTGTCTAAATCTATAAGAGCATGCTCTAATCCTCTTTTTCTATCATAGGTAAATTTATCCTTTATCATTTCTTTAAGGTATGGACCATAATGAATTGATATACTGTCTCCTATTACAAATAAACTCCTTATAGCTTTCACCTATTTTTACAATATCTTTCTCATTTCATAAAAGTCCTTGTCCTCACCATTTACATGCCACATAAACTCTTCACTAACTGTAAATCCTAATCTTTCATAAACTTTTATGGCTCTTTGGTTAAATTTAGCCACCAGTAAGGATATCTCAGCAAACTTATACTTTTCTCTTCCAAATTCCAAGATGTCTGTTACTACTTTTATGCCCATGCCTTTACCTGTTAATGAAGGCTTCATCTGAACTCCAAATGAAACTTCTTTCTCATCAAATTCAAAGCAACAGTTTCCTATTAATTCATTATCATCATTATATATAGCATAGGTATTTTCTTCTTTATGAAGATTTAGTGCCCATTCTTTTTTTAATTCTGTTTTGTCATTATCATAAAAGGAGTATTCTCCTTCAAACTTCCAAGTAGCAACCTCTCTTGAATCAGCTTCTGTAGGTTTTCTAAATTCTAGATTCATTTACAGTTCCTCCAATACATATTTAACTCTTTTTACTGAGCCCTAAAAAACATCTCTAATCCACTAACAATTTACCTTATATCATAGTTATAGCAAATTACTACCTCATCCTTATAAAAGCCTTCCTTAAGATATAAACTTAAAGCCTTATCATTTTCTCCATTCACAGTAAGCATCCCCCTATCTATACCAAGAGTTTTTCCATAGTGTAGAGCTGCTCTTAGAAGGTTTTTTCCAAGAGCTTTTCCTTGAAACTCTGGCTTTACTGCTAGAGAATATATGAATGCATATTCTATGTCCTCTTCAATCTCCTTCCACACCCCTACTATTCCAACAGGCTCATCAAGGTTATATAGAATTTTCATACCTCCTGGTATTAGGCCTCTATCATATTGCATTTCTCTTATCATTTCAGGAGTTCTAGGTGCTTCACTGCCTTTAAGTTTTGCAAACCCTGCATTTCTAACTTCACACCAATGCTCCTCATCTCTATTAAATTCAAAAGTTTTTAGATTAAATGCCTCTGGAAATATTGCTGCTTCTATAGGTCCTATATCTCTTTTAAGTGAAAAGGAATATCTTTCAATATAAAAATTCAAACTATTAAGAATATTTATAATCTCTTTATCCTCTTCTTTAACAAAAACAAATATCTTATTTATTTCTTCTGTATGTTTTAATATTTCTCCTAGCATTTTTCTATAACCTTCTACATTATTTGTTATGCTATGAAATATTCTAAACCTACCCTTTTTACCTTTTTTGTTATATTCATCAATAATAAGAGAAGTTGCTCCAATAATATTCTCCTCCTCATCAATTAAAAGATAGGTCGGGTTTTCTTCACCAAGTTTAAACCTTTTTAAATCCTCGTCGTATAAAAAACTATCATCTACTTCTTTTCTATGACTCTTACAATAGCGTATGAAATCCCCCATTCTTTCTTGTGTTAAATTCTCAATCCTCATTTTACATCATCCTTTATTAATACTATGACCTTCTTAAACTCTCTTTTTTATCTACTACTTTTCTAATATATAATCTATATAATCCTTTTTATTTGATTAATACAAAACTCTATATCTTCTTTATTCTTTAAATAATAGACTTCTTTTCCCTGTGATTTTTCTTCTATTTCTTTTAATATAATAGGTTTACTATGTTTAGGGAAATTCCATATCCATTTTATAAATTCCAATCTATTTTTTCGTCACATCCTGCAGTCAAATCACTTCTTGTTTTGCCCTTATATTGAAATCTTCTCTTAACTACCCTATATAAACATTTCCCCCTTGGCACATCAATAAAAATTATTGTGTCATCAGTATTAAGTCTTATATCTAAAACTCCACTATAATTTCCATCCATAATCCAAGCCTCTTTTACAACATAGCTTTTAACTATCTCTTTAAATTCTTCACTAGGAACTTTAATCCACCCTGGATTCCAAAACAGGGTATCTAAATGGATTACCTCTATACCAGTTATTTCTCCTATACTCTTAGCTAATGTAAATTTTCCTGAGCCTGGTGAACCTAAAATCATTATTTTTTTCATATTACTTCTCTAAGATTTAATTATACTTAATTTCTGTGTCTCTTATCATAGCTCAAGTTTTTTATCTATCTCATCAAACTCTTCACTAGTCATTCCATAGATAACTTCATCATAATAGCTTCCATTGGTATATACCATTTTTCTAATTACCCCTTCTTTTTTAAATCCTAAGGTTTCATGGAGCTTCATTGATCTTTCATTGAAGGAGTACACATAAACAGTAGCCTTTTGATATCTTAATTCTCTAAAATAATACCTTAGTATTATTTTTATAGCTTCCTTTGCATATCCATTTCCCCAGTATTCTCTTGATATACCTAATCCATATCCAAAGGTCCCTGTTCTACTATTACAATTGATAGTATTTATATTTCCTACTGCTATTCCATCACTATTTTCTATAATCCATGTGAATTCACCATTTTCTGGAAATGATTTTGACTTCCGCTCAATCATATCAGTTATTGCTTCACAATTTCTTGAAAAATGTATTTCATCACAGTATCTATCAGCTTCACAATCGTAATCATAGGACCATTTGTAATAATTTTCTGCATCTTTTAATTCTATTGCTCTAAGTCTAATTTTTTTACCTTTCCAAAAATTATAATTCATAATATTTTCTCCTTTAACTACAGCTGTATCTCCATCACCACTTCTCCCCAAGCTATTTCTCCAGTTTTTCTAAATCCCATGCTTTCATATAATTTTTCAGCAACAGAATTCTCTGGTTCAAAACTAGTATAAAATTTTATATTTCCCTTTTCTTTTTTTAATAAATCAATTAGTAATCCTATAGCCTTTCTTCCATATCCTTTACCTTGATATTGCTTGTCCATCATTAATCTGCACATCCACCACTTCTTAGTATCATCATCAAAATCATACATTAAAAATCCTACCATAGTTTCTCCATCATATATACCCATTGGATAAAGATAATCCTCATATTTAGATTGCAATAATGAATAGGAATTTGAAGCCACAAAGCTTCTTTGATTCTCCTCTACTTGGAGTTTAATGCACTCTTTCCAATTGTCTCTGTTAATTTCTTTTAAAATAATTTCCATTTTTATCTCTCCTTAATATATATCCTGTACTCACTTGTACAGGAGTTGATTTTAATTATTTTATAACCTACATATAAATAATATGTCTTTAATCTTTCATTTAATTTACATCTCTATAAATTACAATAAATTTTTCAAATCCTCATCATAATTTGTATATGATTGTTTAAATTCCTCTTCTAAAATGCTCATTATAATTTCATTATGATATTTATGATTAAAGTATAAACTATCTCTTCTAATTCCTTCCTTTACAAATCCTAATTTTTCGTAAACATTCATTGCCCTTTCATTAAATTCGAATACATTTAATTCAATTCTATGAAGATTAAACATTCCAAAACCATAATTAAGTACTAAAATCATAGCTTCACTTCCATATCCTTTATTAAAATCTTCTTTTTTATTAATAGCTATCCTTATATTAGCACTTCTGTCCTTTACACTTACCTCATTAATAACAACTTCACCAACGATCTCATTAGAATCTTTAGAAAATATTAAAAAGTCTGCTCGATTGCTATCATTTTCAATTGTATTTAAGAAATCTTCTAAATTAGATTTCGTATAAAACTCCTTTGTTCCAGTAAAACACTTGATTCAATACTAGCATTTTTACTTTCCATCCTTTAAAATTCTTAAATATTCCTCTGCTTCTTCTACCTTTGGATAAGAAAGTTCAATCATTCTTTCTCACCTCCTCATGCATTTTCTTATGACTTATCCTTTTAACTAATATTTTTTATAATGGATGGCTAATATACTTGCTTAAAATCTATATAAAAAATAAATAGCTATATCCATTCCACCTTAGAAATAGATATAGCTATTTTGTTTATGTATATAAAAAGTCCTAGAGATACCCTAGGACTTAAATTACAACATAGAACTTTAAATTGCTTTTAAAAACCTATATTTTGAGGCAGGATGTAATTTTTATTTTTATTAAGTTTAACTTCATGTAAATTATTATTTAACATGTTCCTACCTCCTTTTATTGATTATATTTCCATTATAGTTTTTAACTCCATTATTTGTCAACAATTATTTAATTAAATAATCATAGAAATTTAATTATTAGATAGTTTAAATACAAAAATCCAACAGATTTTATTCTGTCAGCTTTTAGTCTATAAATATTTCCCAATCTCCGCATTCACATTGTCTTATGTATAAAGTTTTTGAATCAAAGTCACCTTCTCCAAAATCTCTATCTAAATCTTTTTCATCTTCTATATACCTATACCCAATATTAAACTTTTCCTCATCATTTAATCATACTTATTCATCCAAAAATGATTAAAGGTGATGGTACTGGATTTAGACAAAACAATAGTAACT
Organism: Clostridium sp. Marseille-QA1073; assembly: GCF_054863625.1. Classification (NCBI taxonomy): domain Bacteria; kingdom Bacillati; phylum Bacillota; class Clostridia; order Eubacteriales; family Clostridiaceae; genus Clostridium; species Clostridium sp. Marseille-QA1073. The sequence goes on from NZ_JBSVQM010000018.1 coordinate 60,824, forward strand.
TTTGCTGCACATCATCTAATTAATCATAAAACACCAATAATATAAAAATATCATTGATGTTTTTTATAATATATATTTTTACTCAATAGCTCTAATAGAGTTAACTATACTATCTTTAAATACCTTTCTTGAAGAGATAAGAGCTGCTATTATACAAGCTGCTGCTGCTACCACTAAAACACATAATATAGTTATGAATGGGAATCGCCATATCATTCCTGGCATAAAAACTTTTCGGGTACCTATAAAAAACAAATAAGATAATAACGTTCCTACAATTACTCCTATTATACTTCCAATTCCGCCATAAATTAAGCTTTCATTTATGATAAGTCGCTTTAATTCACCATTGCTCATTCCCACAGCTCTAAATACTGCAAATTCCTTTTTTCTTAGAGCCATACTTGTTCTCATTATTCCAAATATATTAGTTATACTTGATAAGGATGTTATAACAATGAAGCTATAAAAAAATATTCCTACTTTAAAATACTGTTCTTTAATTTTGGCTAACTCTTCTTTATAATCTTTTAAAATTAAAGTCCTATCGTTTTTTGTATCATTAATTATATCTTTCTTTACTTTCATATAATCATCTCTATTATCTAAGTCTATTTCTACACTACTATACCCATCAATATCTAAATATTTCTTTAGCATAGTATCACTCATTATAACTTCTGTATATATAGAATTGTCCTTAGGTATATATCCTTTATTGTTTAGAATTGCTCCTATTGTTACTTCTAATTTAGCATTATCATTTATTGAATTTGAATAAACTCCTTTAGATATTGTAATTTTATCTCCTACCTTAAAATTAGTAAAATTATTATACATTAGGTTTTGAACTAAAATACATACAGGTTCTTTTTCCATTAAGTCTAAATCTATTTTTCCTTCTTTTATTCTTGAATTAAATTTTTCTAACTCTCTTCTGCTATACCCTAATTCCGTTACTGTATTATATATTTGCCCTTTTTTATTAGCTTCTTTATAAAAATCAAATCTATTGGCTTTATCCTGAAAGTCTTCAATACACTCTTTTGTAATCTTATCTTTAGATTCCGTTAAATAAATCCATCCACTATTTCTTATTGACTCATTTACGAAATCTTCACCGCAGATATTTTTTAAGCTATCAATTTGTTGACTTTTTATTGGGTTATACTTAAGGTTAGTTGTTTCTACTCTAAAATCCCCTCCAAAAGATTCTTTAAATCCATAGAAAGGATCTTGTGAATTCATAATATAGTTTATAAGCATAAATAATACAACACTTATGATTATTGAAGTGGTAGTTATAATAAATCTTCCTTTATTTCTTTTTATATTACATAAAGATATATCCCATAAAAATTTTTTGGGAGTTCCACCTATTTTTTCAGTATCTTTAAACCTTATATTTTCAATATCTAAATAATTCACACAATTTAGTGCATCTATTGATGAGATTTTAGATATTTTATTTGCTGAAGCTATACTTCCTATAATTACAGATAAAATTCCAAATATATAAGAGATTTTTATAGCTTCTCCTGGTATATCTGATAAAGCATATTTGAAAGTTGTTCCACTTATGACGCTTAAAGAAAATTTATAGAAGAGTCCTCCTAAAAATATGCCTAAAAATATAAAAATTATTCCTAATAATATTCCTTCTCCAATTATTAGCCATTTAACCTGTTCTGGTGTCATACCTAATGCTTTTAGCATTCCTGTTTCTTGAGTTCTAAGCATAGTGGAACCATTAAACATGTTATAAATAATTACAGTTGAAGTTATAGTAAGTATAGAATATAAAATAAATCCTATATTATCCCAAGTTTTTAATCCCTTTAAAAGCAATTGTCTTATATAATTATCATTTGCAAAAGAGTTATATTGTAAAAATGATTCTTTTGTATCCTTTATATTTGTATTTTCTTTTACTTTAATATAAATGTCATGTATTATATCTGCTTTTTTATACTCTCCTTTTGAAATAAGCATATTTTCAGCATAATTCTTAGTTACGTATCCTAAAGCAATATTTTTATTCTTATGTATTTGCTCAAATGTTCCTACCAAAGTAAACTCCTCATTTATATTAATTGTATCTAATTTATCTATACCCTGTTCTTTTATTTTTTCTCCTTTTTTTATTTCATAAGTTAAATTTATTTTATCCCCTATTTTAGGTGTTGGTTTTAAACTATTAGTTACCCAGCTATCTAAAGCTATTTCATTATCACTAGCTGGATATTTTCCATCTACCAATGTAAATTTAAATATATCCGGTCCTCTATTATCTATACCAACTAATTGAATATCATTTTTCTCATTTAACTTTATTAGTTCGGATAAAATTACGGTATTACTTTTATCTTCAATAAACGAAAAGCCATCTATATCTTTTAAAAGTTCATCATTAGAAGTTTTAAGTTGTAAATCAAAATCTCCACCTGTTATTTCTAATATTTCTTTTTCTTTCTCTCTTTTAAAATCCTCTATGGTAAAGGTAAGGGATGTTATAAGTGCTGCACTTATCGTTATACTAATTCCTAAGAATAAACTTCTTTTCTTATTTCTTCTTATGTATTTTAGTATTAAACTAAGTACTACCTTCATAGTTTCACCTTCTTATTCTCTACAATATATCCATCTTCTATAGTTATAACTCTATTAGCTATAGATGATATATTATAATCATGGGTAACCATTACTAATGTTTGTTTATACTTCTTTATGGATTTTGTAATTAACTCCAAAACTTCTTTTCTATTTTTACCATCTAAATTTCCCGTTGGTTCATCTGCAAATATTATTTTGGGCTTTGTTACTAATGCTCGAGCTATAGCCACCCTTTGCTGTTGCCCCCCTGACAATTGTGAAGGAAGATGTTTTCTTCTATCTTGTAAACCTAATATGTTTAATACATCCTCTAAGTACTCCCCATCTACTTTTTTTCCATCCATTAATAGTGGAAGTTTTATATTTTCCTCCATAGTTAATATAGGAATCAAATTAAAAAACTGAAATATAAACCCTATATTTCTTCTTCTAAATATAGCCAAATCTCGTTCTCTCATTCCATATATATCTATATCTGATATATATACTTTTCCTGAAGATGGTCTATCTAAGCCTGCCATTAAGTGTAATAAAGTACTTTTTCCCGACCCGCTTGTCCCAACTACACAAACAAATTCTCCATCCTCAATAGTTAAATCTGTCGATTTTAAGGCTCTAATTTCATCATTGCCTGACCCATAGATTTTCTGAAGCTTAGATGTTCTTAATACACTCATTTTTACACCTTCTTTTAAATATTAAATTACTTAAACATCAAAAATAGCTAGTAAAGTAATCCTTATACTAGCTATCTTTTATTAGTAATATATTATAAAAGCTATGCTATTATATTTAAATTAATTACAAATATTATTATAATTTTCTTATTATCTAAATAGTACAGAACCTCCACAGCTACTATGACAGCTAGCACTACAACTATCACGACAATATCCATCACAATAGAAATGGCAACTTCCTCCACAATCACCGTCGCAAGTTCTATCACATGCTACACATTCTGGTCCCATTAATTGACTATAAGGCTTTTGATTTTGATTTGGTGAAAACATATTTCTCATTTTAATTCCCCCTCATATTTTTAATAGCATAACTTTTATTTTTTTAAATATACTTCATTATTATCATAATTTAATGTCCACATTCCTTCTTTTGAATTCTCTAAATTATATTTCTCTTCTACGGTTCTCCACCATTTAGATATAGATAACTCTGTATCATCTGCTTTTTTTCTCATTTTTTCTAAAAGCATTTCTTGATTCTCTATACTTAAATTATCAAAACCCATATATAATTCATTTAAAGCATCTATTCTTTCTTCTAAAAGTAATATTTCTCTTTTTTCTTCTTCTGTAATAGTAGCTAAATATTTTAATTCCACTTTATTTCACCCCTATCATTATTAAAGGATCATTGTATTCAATTTCAGAAAAATCTTTACTTTTTATAACATCTTTTAATTGTTCTTTTAGAATTTTCGACTTATTTCTTTCTATATGACTTATAACACATTGATTTTTAGGTGGTATTTTATACTCTCCTGTGTATTTTTTATTTAAATATTTACATTGTTTGCATTGATTGGAATCACATACTTTACATACTGGACTACTATCTATCTTCAAATTATTTTTTATAAGATCTTCGTTAATTCCAGTTTCTATATTTCCTAATATATCACCTATTTTATCAAAATAAAAAGCAGGACATATATAAAAATTTCCATCTGGGCCTAATGTTATGGAATTTTCACCTGCATCACACCCATAATGTTCTTCTAAATTAAGTATATCTGTTAACACATTAATTTCTATAGTTTTGTTTTCTTTATAAATTCTACTTGTTAATTCTATAACTTTATCTAATTCTCTACTATATTCATCAAATTCTTTCTCATTCCAATCACTAATATTCTGTAATATTATATTTATTCTTTTATTACATACACTTAACTTTTCAACATATTTGCATAAGTTTTTTATGTTATCTTTATTTATTCTCAAAATGCATCCGTTAGTTGAATCCTTACTAGTCGATACAAAATTATCATAAATAATTATAGATTTATCATCTATATAATCACATCTGGTAGACACTATATTTGTATAACAATTTTTCTTATTTAAATATCTCTCCCTAGACTCTCCTAATAAAACCACTTCATAATCATTATTCAATGCAAAATTGATTGCTTTTTCAAATAACTCTTTTGACATTTTTTTATTCTTATCTTTTTGTTTATTTACATCATACAAACATGTTGAAACTATATTATCATCCAACATCACCTGCAAGAATTTTCTGTCATTTATTCCTTCATAATCTCTTCTTGGAGATTTATTTCCCGTCAAAACTTCATATTTTCTCCAAAATCGTTTATTAGCTCTTACATTTGCTTTATGCATTTTACATATGTGCTTAGCTCTACTAAATATAGTACCATACTCATCATAGTTATAGCCTACGCACCAAGAACATCCAGAAGCAACCTCACAATTTAAACACTCATTATCGCTAATTTCTTTAAAACTTAAAGCTTTAAAAGGTCTCAAGCTATCTTCTATTACCCCTATATATATATTTCCTATAGATAATCCATTTCTATTACTTAAAGAAAAGTCTAGAAATCTTATGCAAGGGAAAAAATTTCCTTCACAATCTATCGCTAGCATTTTACCTGAGCCACATACTCCTTTATCTAAATCACTTTTATTTAACTTATTTCCTATATGTGGCTCAAAAAATCTCACATAATATTCATCCCATAATTTATTTTCTAATATATAATCTCCTAATTCATCTAGTTGTTTTTCAAATATAATATCATCTCCCTCTTTCCACACATCTTCAAATACCACATTTGCTGAAACTTCTTTAATCCCATTTTCCCATAAACTAATAATACTATCTTTTAAATATGGTAAATCACCACTAGAAAATGTAGCTTTTGTACTTACACCTTTAAATTGGCTCTTCCACAAATCTGCGTTTTGCATAACATCATCATAGCTTCCAGATCCATTCTTATATACTCTTTGTAAATCATGTTTTTTCTTATTTCCATCAATACTAATACCTATAGAAATATGTTTCCTATTCTTCTTTATGTACTTTTGTACTTTTTCAGAATTATATAAAATTCCATTAGTTGAGAAACTAAATCTATATGAATCAAACCATGGATGATCTAAATCAAACATTTTAAATTTTATATAATCACAAACTTTATCTATCAAATCTATTTCTAGAAAAGGTTCTCCTCCAATAAAGTTCCATACTACAGAGTCTTCATTAAAAAAATCTTTATTCTCTAATATATAATCTACAGATTTTTTAGCTATTTCAAAAGTCATCTTCTTTTTCTGATTTTTTCCAGTCATATAACAGTATTTGCAAGCCAAATTGCAGTCTTCTGTTACACAAAATGTTATATCTTTGATACTGTCAGGGTTTTTATTTCCCTTCCATATATTACTATAAGATGTCATTTTTATAGTATTATTCATATTATTACCTCCTCATATGTAATTTTACATTTATTACTTATATTGTATATATTATCATTACTTTATTTATACTTCAACGCATTGGATAATTTTTACAATTATTTCTTATTACAAAATTATAAGTTTAACTTATACACTATTTTAACCTCATAGAGTAAATATAGATAATTATTTCATCTACTGATCCTCAGTCGAATAAGCAAAAATACCTTCATATATCATATATAATTGTTTTATATAATATCATAACTTTTAACTATATCACCTATAGGTGGTTTATGGCATATATCTCTACATAGAAAACTATCTTCCATGTGATTATCAGTTATTTAATTTTGTTCACAAAAATAAACTTAGAATAATGAATTATTCTAAGTTTATCTTTAATAATAATATTCTGCATATTGCTAATTTTTTTCATTTTTCCGAAATATTCATCATATTAAAAATCAACAATATCTATATTAATTTTTCATACTTTATTTAAGGATTTCATTGTTGTATTTTGCAATTACCTATTTGAATATTATATAATGTATTATAGATTCCTTTTAAATTAATAAGCTCTTCATGGGTTCCACTTTCTACAATCGCACCTTCTTCTAAAACAATTATATTATTAGATTGCTTAATAAAATTATTGAATCTATGAGCTACAATTATACCTATTTTATTTTTTAGTAAATCATTATACATATTAGACAAATTGTATTCTGATATAGCATCTAATGCTGCATTAGGTTCATCCAATATATATATATCAGCTTTTTTCGCAAATGCTCTTGCTAAAGCAATTTTTTGCCATTGGCCTATAGATATTTGCTTTCCATCGTCGAACCAATATCCCAATTGAACATCTATGTTTTTAGGTTCATTAATTGTTAACTCTTGTAGATTAAACTTATTGCTAATTTCACTAATTCTATTATCGTTATCAATAATATCTAAATTCCCATAACCTATATTTTCTCTAAAAGTAGCTTCAAACCTAGCAAAATCTTGAAATAAAGTACCTATTTTTTTTAGCAATTCTGATTTATCTATTTCTCTTAATTCAATTTCATTTATGTATATATTCCCTTCATAATCATCATAAAATCCCATTATTATTTTTATTAAAGTAGTTTTACCACTTCCATTTTTTCCTATTATAGATAAAAATTCACCTTTCTTAATAACTAAATTAACGTCTTTTAGAATGTATTTTCCATTTTGCTTATATTTGTAATAAAGATGCTCTATTCTTATTTCTTCCACTTCATCTATTTCCTTTAAAATTGTTACCTCTTTTGTATTATTTAGATTTAAAAACTTATAAAGCTGATCTATATAAATACTTTCTTTTTGTATACTTGCAAATGTCTGTAATATATTCTTAATATAAGATTTTATATCCATAATTGTTCTAGTATAAGTTATTACATTTCCTATTAGGATTTCATTAATATATCCATTATAAACAACATAAGCAAACATAAATCCATTTAAAATCTCTTCAAAAATATCTAAAATAGATAAGTACGATATGGACGATTTTGTGATTTTTAAATCTTGTGCATTAAATTTTTTAATATAATTCTTATATGTATTTATAAAATAATCAAATAATTTATAAGTTTTTAGATCCTTATAATTGTCGCCATTTTCAATAAGATAACTATAATACCAAGCCTTTCTCTCCTCATTAGTTCTAGCTTTTATTATTTTAAATTGTTTTATATTTATATTTCTAACTATAAAATACTTAATAATTGGAACTATTAATGCTATAAATACAAGCCAAACTTTAAAATGAAATAAAATAATTACATAAGAAATCATAGTAATAAAGTTACTCATAGCACTAATAAACATATTAAAATAGGATAACAACTTACTTTCACTTTCATGTTGTGCCCGCTTAATCATATCATAAGTTTCACTATTTTCATAATCTTTGAGATTAAGACTTCCTGCTTTTTGTAATATTTCTTCTTTAATTATTAAGTTAAATTTAAAACTAAACTTAGTATTAAAATATCCTACTAACCCCTGAAATATAGTTTGAACTAAATTTATTCCTGAATAAGCTATATAAATAAAAATTAAACTGAGATTTTTCATTCCAAGCTGTATTAAATTGATTATTTTCTGCATTAATAATAATGAAATTGTAGGAAATATACCTGTTGCTACTATAGAAATTAAAGTAATTAAAATATATATCTTATCTACTTTATAAATATATTTTATTGTTTTAATTAAATTCCTCCAAATATTAGTAGTAATTTTTTCTTCATTCATAATTAATCTCCTATTAAATAAATCTATTAATATAAATAATTAATCTTATATACTAATACAAATGTTCTATTAATTTGGAATATTTGTATTAGTCATGCTATTTTTCATATTTACTGCTCAGCAAAATCTAATAAACAATATGAATTTACAAAAAACATAATATTGTCTTATAAAAATTTCTACTGTAATTTTATTTAACAATTCAACATATTAATTGAATTGTTAATAGATACCTATTTAATTATAGAAAAATTTATCAGTATTATTTATAAGCTTGTCTACTATAAAATATAGACATCATACTAAAGTTATTTCTTAAAATTCACTACATTTCAATATATTGTTTGTATACATAAAAGTATCAAAACTAATTTTTTATTATCATATCTATAATGTAATAAATATCTAAAAATATTGAACTCCTATTTCTTTAAAAGATTAATATATAAATACAAAAACATACTTCATTTTAAATAATTCTTATATTATATTTAAAAATACTTTCACAATAATATATAAACATCTCATCAGAATATTAACTCCTTTTTCTAATTATGTCAATTTTTATAATATAATCACTCCAATCTGTGATTTATCAAACGAACAAAATCATCTTTAGATATTAACACTTCTAAATTTAATATTAAAGTCAATTGATAATTATCATTAAATCATGTACATTTTTTTTACATAGTTTGTTTTTAATCATAATTTAATTGCACTATTTTTTACATTCTTCAGAACATTACTTTTATTCTTACGAAAATATAGCTGCTTCAAAACTAACTTTTTAAATTAATTCTGAAACAGCTCCTTTTAGTCTATAAATATTTCCCAATCTCCGCATTCACATTGTATTATGTATAAAGTTTTTGAATCAAAATCACTTTCTCCAAAATCTCTATCTAAATCTTTTTCATCTTCTATATATCTATACCCAATATTAAACTTTTCCTCATAATCATCTTCTTCATCATATTCCTCTAAATAGTCATACTCATAATTTTCCTCTTCAGTTTTATAATGTAAAAATTTTTCATAAGTAGAACTATCTGTTTTTATATCAAAATTTTCCAACTTATACACAGTAGATTGATTATTTTCACAACAATTATTTCGTGAAAGTTTTTTCACTTCAGCATATTCATTTTCAGCTCCAAATTGAACTACTTCTAATATTTCCTCTTCACTCATTGATAATTTTACTTTGTGCTCATAATCAGAGAATCCCTTAAATTTATTTACAGGTAATTTTATTCTCTCATCTTCTGTTTCTAAAATTAAATATTCCAAGTACATCACTCCATTTAACTTTTTGTATAGTTATTTTAACATATTTTTTATCATTTATACATTTATTTGAATTATCTAATAAATTTATATATAAATACATTTATTTACCTAAATTAGTTAATAATAACCTAATAAGATAACTGAAAAAAGGAGGAAAAATTATGGATATGACAGTATTTCTTAAAGATATATTTTCAGTGATTTTACTTGCCTTAGTTTTCATTATGGTAAATTATTATATAAGTAAAAATATATATGAGTCTATTAGTCATTATTTTTCTTCCTTAAGTGAGAGAATTTTTTATTATATCTTTTGGACTATTGCTCTTTGTTACGTTATTGGTACTTTTGGTAAAAATATTTTACCCTATTATTTACTTTTACCACTATTAACTATAGGATGTTTTTATTTAGGAGTCCTTTATTACTTAATATTATTCCTTCCCATCTTTGCATTAATAAGATTTATATATAAAAAATTTGCTCCTAAATCTGAAAGATTAAAGAGATTCTTAAGAACGATATATCTTAATGGTGTCTTTGTTTTTATTATAATAGGTATTATTATTTCCCTTGGTTATTTTAATAGCCGTAATGTAAAAACCACTATTTACAATATAGATATTTCAAAGCCATCTAAGCTTAATACTTTAAAAGTAGTCTTTCTTTCAGATGTACATTTAGGTGTAGGAATTAATGATAAAGATTTTTTTAAACTTATAGATAAAATAAATAAAGAAGATGTAGATTTAGTTCTGCTAGGAGGAGATTTTTTTGATGAATCCACTCCTAAAGAATACATAATAAAAATGAAGGAAGGATTAGCAAGTATTAAAAGTAAATACGGCGTTTATGGTATTATAGGTAATCATGAATATCAATATGGAACCATAGAAGAAATCAAATCTAGTTATGAATCTATAAATTTATTAATTGATGAATATATAAAGATAGAAGACATCTACATAGTTGGTAGAAATGATTTTTCATCTACTGATATAAATTATTTAAGAAAAGACTTATCTGATGTAATTTCTAATATAGACAAGAATAAACCAATTATATTATTAGATCATAAACCTCTGGATAGTGATTTAAATATAAAGAATAATATTGATTTACAACTCTCTGGTCATACTCATAATGGTCAATTTTTTATTAATCAGGTGTTAGTAGATTTAATGTATCCTTATAGATATGGTCTTCATAAAATTGATAATTTTAATTTAATTGTATCTTCTGGCTATGGTACTTGGGGACCACCTATAAGAGTGGCTTCAAATAGTGAGTTTGTAATAATTAATATTACGTTCAACAATAAATCATAATTAACATTTTTTAAATTCATATTAAAAATGAGGAAGAAAAGCATTATACTAATCTCTAATAAATAAAATGTCTCAAAATTATTTACGTGTTTTTTATAATTATTTGTATATTAAAAAATACCCTGATTATCAGGGTACTTCCTCAGCTATCTTTTATGCTTTTTATGATGCTTTTTCTTTTTCTTTTTATCATTAGCTTTATGATGATTATTTTCATACCAATGTTTGTAATGAATACCATCCCAATCTTCTAACATTTTTTTATCCTCTTTTAAATATTCATAGTGATATTCATCTTTAAAGTCCCTATATTCTTTCCTACTATTACGTTCTATATCATCTTCACTTTCATTTTTTGCACAATATTCTCTCTCATCTTTACTTTCATTTTCCATGCAGGGTTCTGTCTTATGTTCACCTAAATCTTCCTCACAATATTCAATTGCATCGCCATTTTTGCTTTCCCTATATTCTTCTCCTATTTCATTTTCATCTTTATTTTCTGTATTTTCTTCTTCTGCTTTTTTATCTTCATCTTTATTTTCTATGCATTCTTCTTCTATTTTATATTCATCTTCATTTTCTGTACGTTCTTCTTCTCCTCTATATTCGTCTTCATTTTCTATATATTTTTCTTCTATTTTATATTCATCTTCATTTTCTGTACATTCTTCTTCTATTTTATATTCATCTTCATTTTCTGTACGCTCTTCTTCTCCTCTATATTCATCTTCATTTTCTGTATATTTTTCTTCTATTTTATATTCATCTTCATTTTTAGTATCATTTTCTATTTCATTTTCACTTTCATATTCTATATCGTAATTATATTCTTCATCTATATGTCTTTCATATTCAGTATAATCTTCCTCATTATAATTATATAGAGCATAAAGATTAATTCTATTTTCAGTAATATCCTCTTCTTGTATTTTTCTATCTACATAATTATCTATGATATTATCTTCTAATATTTCTTCATTATTTTTTTTGCTATACTGTATTATGTGTTCACTGTTATAGTTATTATAAAACTCTTCATCTCTATAATCATCTATCTCATAATCCCCAAAATCATCATCATAATAACCTCGTGCAAATTCAAATTCTTCACCATAGTCCATTGTAGTTATATTAGATACCTGAATGTTAGGCTTCCGTTTATATTCAAAGTCATCAAATTCATTTGTAATTATATTAGATACCTGAATGCTAGGCTCCACTTCATATTCAAAGTCATAAAAATCATTTGCAATTATATTGGATACCTGAATGTTAGGTTCCCATTTATATTCAAAGTCATCAAATTCATTTGCAGTTATATTGGATACCTGAATGTTAGGCTCCCATTTATATTCAAAGTCATCAAATTCATCTGTAATTATATTAGATGCTTGAATATTATACTCCCTTTCATATTCAAAGTCATTAAACTCATCTGTAATTACATTTGATGCCTGAATGTTATACTCCCTTTCATACTCAAAGTTATCAAATTCATCTGCAATTATATTAGATACCTGAATATTAGTCTCTTCTTCATATTCAAAGTCATCAAATTCATTTTTTTCTTCTTCTAAAGTATATTTAAATACAGGAGAATACTCTCTTTTATTCTCATTTTTTCTTTCCATATACCCCTTCGGATCCACTACTTTAACAGGATAATAATAAAGCTCATCACTTTCATCATAATATATCTCATATTTGCTTCTATAACAATTATTATAATTTTTTTCATCTTCGTAATACTGATTCTCTTCATAAACTTTATCTAATTTATTGTATTCTATATTATAAGAATCATCATTTTCTACATCTTGATAGTCATTATCATACCATTTACTAGAATTTTCAAGTCTCATATCTTCTTTATCGAATTCTTCAAGTTTCATATAATTCCTATAATAATTATACGCTCTATTACAATTATCAGATTTTATGTCCTTTTTATAATCACTATAACCTTCCTCGTAACTTATAGGCTCCATATCTTTTTTATAACTATTTTGTTCTTTATCATAGTTAAATTCCATATGTTTTTTGTAACAATTGCAATCTTTACTATCCTCTTTAGGGCTCACATGTTCTTTATATTCAGTGTGTTTTTTATCGTAATTTTCAACCTCTATATCTTTTCTACAACTACTATATTCTTTCGTATAATCCTCAGAATATTTATCCTTTTCCATAGAATCTTGTCTAGTATAATCTTCTGAAAAGTATTTGCACTTTTCTTTTTCCTGTCTTGTACTACTATTATCACTTTCCATCTCATCATAAGCTTGCCTAAGCATTACTATAGTTTTTGTTCTGTTTTGAGAAAAATCTCCAGTTACATCGAAAGCTTCAATTCCCACTTCATATCTAGCATTTTTATTTGGAGACCAAAGTCTTATAGTATGACTGGTAGCATTTTTGCCTACAGTACCTACATATTCAGCGCCTAAGAATATATTATATCCATTTAAGTCTACATCCGTATTCCTGTCCCAAGATAAATAGATATTCCTATCATCACCATAAGCTTTTAAGTTTCTAACATCTCTAGGTGGTGTTAAGTAATCTAGATTAGTAGGACCATAATTTAAATCTACTGGAGGATTTATACCTGGCATAGTTCCATTTTCAGTAAATTGCCACATTGTCCACCTAGTCCATCCTCCTGCATCTCTTGGATAAGGCGGATTCCCTGGAATTTCTGGATACATCGCAATCCAGAGAGGCATATCAGATAATATAAAACCTTTTCTGGAATGATAAAAATTGTTATAAAGATCAATAAAAAAAGCACCAGTATAAAGCATTAATATTCTTCTAGTTTTTCTTTCAAATCTCTTTCTAAATCTATCTACCCAATCTAATAGCGCATCAGTAGAAATTGATTTATCTATTGGAGCTTCTACATCTACTACTGGGAACATATCTCCATATCTTCCTGGGCCATATGCTTCTTGGAGTATTCTAATAAAATCATCACACTGTGAATCAGCAGTACTTAAATCATAGGAAGGTACTGCATAGTGATATGCACCGCTTATTATTCCTACAGACCTAAGCCCTCTAACATATTCAAAAAATCTTCTATCAACTCTAAATCTTCCTGTTCCTGAACCAGACGCACGTACATAACAATATGGTGTTCTAGTTGCTAACAATGTATAATCTACATCACCTCTATATTCATTTATATCAGGACCTATGATATTATTAGGACTTTTATCTTGCATAGATTCCTCCATATATAAAGTAATTCACTTATATAATATTACAATATGGAAATTTTTGTTACATATTATTTTAACTATAAATTCTATTTTGACTTAATACCTTATTTTCTTCCTCATACTGTACATTATCAACTGGCTGTATTTTTTTTGAAAAGTAATTATAAAAGCTTTTGCTTATTATTTTTTTAAAAATGTTTACTTTGCAATTAAAATAATAATCTCCATTGTAATTTTTCTCTTTCCAATAAACTCTATCTAATGGAAGGATTTTATTAGCTAAAGCTCGCTGAACCTGATAATTTATTAGTACATCCATTGTAGGTTTATATTTTTTACTTGAACTATTAAGAAGTTCTTTAAAATTCTTTAATTCATCACTTTTTACTTCATTATTTATATTTTTTATATTTCTAGTTATACTGCCTGCTGGAATAGCACCCCAAGCAATAATAGTTTTTTTCATTAGTTTTATAGTATCCTTCAATCCAGATGAAGCAGTGGTAGCTACTATTAATATAGGTATTTTAACTAACTCTGGTCTATGAAACCATTTTGAAGTCCTATCAATAAAAACTTTTAATTTTCCTGTTATAGAAGACATATAAACTGGTGAGCTTAAAATAATTCCATCACAATTCAATAATTTATTTATTATTATCTCTATATCATCTTTTATATGACATTTGTCTTTTGTTATGCAATTAAAACATCCTCTACACTCACTTATGTTATAATCAAATAAATTAATTATTTCTACTTCCATTTCTTCTTTTAAAAGTTTCTCTTTTATTTTTATTAATAAATTATAAGTATTTCCCTTTCTCTTACTACTATTAATAGCAACTATTCTTTTCATAAAAATGACTCCTTTAATACTATTATAAATATATAAACTTAAACTAAGCTATTAAATCAATTCATCATTGTAGATATTTCCCAACAAAAGTTAAAACATTTAAAATTATTTATTCTTGAAATGGTGCAATCACTTTTGCACATTATAATTTAATTATATTGTCTATATTCATTATTTTAGTTAAATAGTAAACCTCGTTCCGAAACATACTGCACCTTAAGAGACCCTTATACAATTGAGAATTGACGATTGACAATGAAGAATTATTGATACTTCTCTTTTATAAGAGAAGTTCTAAATTTATTTCTTTTCAAAATGACGTAGTCACTTTTATTGGAAAATCTATTTAAAGAAATTAATTTAATCAAAACTAATTTCAACCTTAATTGTGCATCGTGAATTTTGAATTATACATTATTTTAATTTGCGAATTAAAATATTTAATGGTGTAATTATTAGTTATACACTAACTTTTTATAATATATCTATACAATAGATATATTATAAAAGCATAAAAAAATATGCAAGATATTTATCTTGCATATTTTTAAGATACACAGCAAACTAACTCATCCATAAAATAATTTTGAAGTTTTTCTAAATGATTAAGATCATCTTCCTTAATTACTTCGAATATTTGCTCTGCTAAATCTTCTTGAAAATTATCAAAATTTACTTCTGCTAAATATTGAACTAAGGTTCCTTCATCTGACTCCTCAAAACTATATTTATATATAGTTTGTACGCCCCCTCTTTTGCTCTTAATAGTAAATATTTTATTAGTAATAAAATCTATAATTTCTGCTGTAGATTGTAATTCAATATCATCACTTAGCATTATACTCCTAAGCTTGGTTCCCTCTCCTAGAGGTTCTTCAGATAATTTCTCCATATTTAAAATGTGATCCCATATTATTGAAAAAACCTTTAATTCCACAAATAAGTTAAATATGTCTTCTAATTTCTTTGGTATAACTATGGAATTTGAAAACTTGTACATTTTTTCATCCCCTCCATCTAAAGTAAGTTTATTATATCATATTTTACATAATTTGTAAGCTACATATATAATCTATTTTTCTCTATTAATTCTCATAAAATATGATATCTCTTGTTCAAAAAAATTTTTTACTATTAAAAGATACTTTTTGATAATATTTAGGCTATTTATGTTGTATTTTTGATAAAGATTAAAAAGATAATTTTCATAATAAATTTAATTATATCAAATTTATTATGAATAAATAATTACTTAAGTAATATTTTTTATCAAAATTTATATTTATATAAAAGAACGTGACAAGATCACGCTCTTTAATGTTCTATAAACTGTGGACTCACTTTATCACCAAATTTATAAAGTGGTATATAAAATTTTGGAGCTCCGAAATCCTTTGAAAGTATTTCTCCTGCCTCAAATAAAATTACTAAGTTTCCTCTATAAATGTAATATGGTTGTTCTGCTTTGATAGTTTTAAAGTTATAATCATATTTATACTCTGAACTTTTAATGATATTTTCAATTTGATTATTTATTTCTGTATTTATTAAAGTGACATAATCAGTACCTTTTTTAAAAACATCAGAAAGGTTATAATTCTCTCCACTAATTAAATTAAAATTATAGCCTTTATTATAAAGTATATAGTTAATTGTACTTCCATCATTTGCCGAATAAGTTATATCTATACTAATTAAATCTGGATTAACAAAATATTCATCTGAATAAACCGATGCCCCCCATGTAACAGGTCTACCATATATATTTAGCTTACCCTTACTTAATTCGGCTTTCTTTTTCACATCTTTAGTAAAACTACTAATATCTTTAGTTATAATAGTATTTATTTGTTTTTCTATAATAGGATTATCTAAATTTTTAATTTGTGGATAATATAAATATTCGCTATAATTTTCTCCTTTTTCAACAGATTGCACTTTTTCAATACTAACATTGTCTTTTTTAATACTCACATCTTTTTTAAGGCCATGTTCAAATTTTGAATAAGGAATTTTAAACTCAGGAATACCTGCAACATATGGAGCAATATCATACAATGGATAATAAACTACTATTCCATCCTTAGTTAAATAAAAACTTTGATCATATGGAATTCCATGTAATGTATTTAATATATCCTTGAAATATTTATCTGGCTCTTTAGATATTTGATTTCTAACTTCATCTAAAATAACCTTTCTATAATTATCTTCTTCATAAAGAAAATCTTTTAAAAGCCCTGTTTTGCCAGTATTCAAATCAAAATTATAAGCTATTTTTTCTGTGTTACCATGTGCTCCACCTGTATAGTTATATAAAGTTACTACCACACTTAATACATTGCCCTGATTATACGTCACTTCATAATCTGATGTTACATTATATTTCATAAAAGGCTGATCCTTTTCTTTAGTATCAAAAAATTCCTTTGCCTCTTTTTCTGTAGAGTTTTTTAAATCCATAATGGGCTTTTCTATTTTATCATTCATAATTTTTTCTGTAACCTTGTTATTATAAGTTATCACTGGTATCTTTAAATCTACTTCTATGTAATCAGTAGTATACTTTATTTCCTTAGGCTCCACTATAGCATTATAATTAGGAGCACTAACTAATCTAGGTGGATTTATTTCCACTGTAGGTGGTTTATCCTTTGCTAATACAATGCTATTAATACCTAATGTAAAACAAACTATTATACCAAATATTATTTTCTTCATATTATCACCTCTAGCTTTTTTTATTATTTTTCCCCTATTAATTGTTAGTACACCTGTTAAATTTAAACAAAAAAAGCAAATTGATAAATCAATTTGCTTTCTTCGTAATTATTCTATTTTACACTTATATAACTAATATCTAATATGTTATTTGGAATTAAAGCATTAGATCCAAATATATAAGCTTTATCTATTGACCATAAATTGCTTTCTATTATTCCTCTTGCAGTAGCTTCTCTTGGATGAGTTAAAATTATAGGATGTCCACCTTTAGCTGCTAATGCTGAACCTGATAGTGCATCAGGATAATCCATTCCAGTTACAACATAAGTGTTTGAAAAGTTTATAGTTGCTTTAAACTCATTAATGATAGCTTTATTAGTGTCATATCTATTATTTCCACCTAGCCTCTTTACTGCTGGAAGATTTGATGCCACTTGTTTACTAATAACACCTTCTGCTCCAACTACATAGCTTTGCTGGATATTTTGGCTATCTACATATTGTTTTACAACTTTATCAATATTATTTTTACCAACTAATACTATAGGCATTGATAAATTTGCTGCTATTGGTGCAATAGATAATGCATCTGGATAATCTAAACCTGTAGCAAAAACCATTTTACCACTATTACCAATTTCTTTTGCAATTAGTACTGAAGTTTCATATCTATTAGCTCCACCAATCCTCTTTATATTAATTCCTAAAGCTTTTATTTGATTTTCTACATTTTTGCTAAGAGCACCTTCTCCTCCAACAATAAATACTTGTTTAGCTTTTAATCTTTGTAATTCACTTTTAAGACCTTCAGTTAAACTTTTTTGTTCGCTTAATAAAATAGGTGCATTATATTTTTTTGCTAGTGGTCCAGCACATAATGCATCTGGATAATCTACTCCACTAGCTATTATTGCATAATCAGAATTTTGCCATCCTTTTTTTGAAGCCTCATAAGATGTTAAATATCTGTTACTTCCAAAAATTCTTTCTCCTACTACATTACCTTTAACATGTACTGTTGCTGAAGCCTTAAATCCTCCATCCTTTGTTGTTGCTGTAATAGTAGTAGTTCCTGCACTTTTTCCTGTTATATTACCATAGGCATCTACTACTGCGGCATAGGGATGACTTGAAGTCCATGTTACTTGTTTATTTCCTGCATTTTGAGGAGCCACTTGTGCTTGGATTGTTACTGTCTCATCTTTCTTTAAGTATACAGTATCCTTACTAAGAGTAACACCAGTTACAGCTTCTCCTCCAGTTGGAGGTGTTACCGTTCCAGAAGAATCTTTTAAATAAGATAAAACTCCTGCTACAATAGCATTAGCACAATCTTCTCTAAATTTATCTGTTCTCATTTTTTCTTCTACAGTTGGATTACTTATAAACTCCAATTCAGCTAAAATTGCTGGCATATAAGTTTGTCTAACAACTGCAAAATCAGCACTTTTAACGCCTCTATTTTTAGAAGCAAGATTATTGAGAAGATTATTTTGTACTAATCCAGCTAACTTTTTACTTTCATTTATTCTTTCTCCAGTACCACTATAAACATAAGTTTCTGTTCCACTTACGCTTCTATCACCAAATGAATTATTATGAATAGACACAAAAGCATCTGCTCCAAAAATATTTGCCATTTGTGCTCTTGGAGAAAGATCAACAAATACATCTGTAGTTCTACTTATTTGAACTTTAATCCCTTGAGCTTCTAATTTACTTTTAACCTTCATCCCTACAGCTAAAGTAACTTCTTTTTCTGTTAACTTATTTAATCCAATGGCACCTGGATCTGATCCCCCATGTCCTGGATCTATAAATACTTTATATTCTTTATCTTTGAAATTTGCATTGTTTAATATGTAGCTCTGTGGTGTATTAAGATCTAAGCTATTTATCTTTTCTTCAAATTCACTAAATCCACCTTTAACTTTTTCTAGTGGTTCATCATTTAATTCAAGTTCACTATCTTTATTTTCAACATTCCCATTTTCTTCTCCATCAATACTATAACTTTTGACAGATACAGACTCATTTCCTATTTCTTCTACATATATTTCAAATACATATTTTGTACTATCATCTATAGCATATACTTTAGCCTTTCCATATTCTAAAGCACTAATCATTCCTAAACTATCAACTGAAATTATATCTTCATTAGAAGACAGCCAAACTAATTTTTTTGCATCTTCTTTTGTAGAAACCACATATTTATATAAATAAGTATTATCACCTTTTGATAAGCTTATTGGCTCCTTATTTATTTCTAAATATTTTTCATACTTTTTTAACTCATTATTAAAATTTGACGAATTATTTTCTAATGAAAATGTAACATTTGAAAAAAATGTTGAAAAAATAAATGTAAAAAGCAAAACTAACGAAAAAAACTTAGTATATTTACTCTTTAAATTTTTATAACTGTCCAATGAAATCCCTCCTTGCCCCTTAACATAAATTTTTTATTCTTCATAAAAGTATAAAATCCTTCTAAATATATTTAAAAAGTTAGAAAGTTTCCTTTTATTTTCATATAGGATTTTAGCATTAAATCTTAACTTATTTTAAACGAATTGTTGATAAAGTTTTATTTTTCACTACTGTTGAATAAGCTTTTATGAAAATATAGAACTTGTAAACAAGTTAAAATACAGCCTTAAAATTCTATAAATAATTTTAATAAATATAAAATTAATTTTTTATCATAATGCTATTTGATTTCTACATTTTAAAAATATAAATTAATTATATGTTTTAGAAGGTTAAATAAATAATTGGAATACAGAGATATTATCTTAGGAATATTTAGTGTATATGCTATATCCATTCATGGAAATACATGTAAAATATTGTACATGAAATCATATAAATAGTACACTAAACAGACAAAAACTGCAACCTAAAAGTTGCAGTTTTTGTTATATTTTTCGTATTATTTTTATTAAATTTAAATCTTAGTAGATATTAGTCTGTATTTATTATTATATTACTTTACAGTTATATAACTAATATCCAATATATCATTTGGAATTAAAGCACTAGATCCAAATACATAAGCTTTATTTATTGACCATAAGTTATTTTCTATTATTTCTCTTGCAGTAACCTCTCTTGGATGAGTTAAAATTATAGGATGTCCACCTTTAGCTGCTAATGCTGAACCTGATAGTGCATCAGGATAATCCATTCCAGTTACAACATAAATGTTCGAAAAGTTTATAGTTGCTTTAAACTCATTAATAATAGCTTTATTAGTGTCATATCTATTATTTCCACCTAACCTCTTTACTGCTGGAAGATTTGATGCCACTTGTTTACTAATAACACCTTCTGCTCCAACTACATAGCTTTGCTGGATATTCTGACTGTTTATATATTCTTTTACAATTTCATCAATATTATTTTTACCAACTAATACTATAGGTATTGATAAATTTGCTGCTACTGGTGCAATAGATAATGCATCTGGATAATCTAAACCTGTAGCAAAAATCATCTTACCGCTATTTCCAACTTCTTTTGCAATTAATACTGAAGTTTCATATCTATTAACTCCGCCAATTCTCTTTATATTAATTCCTAAAGCTTTTATCTGATTTTCTGTATCTTTGCTAAGAGCACCTTCTCCTCCAACAATAAACACTTGTTTAACTTTTAATCTTTGTAATTCATTTTTAAGACCTTCAGTTAAACTTTTTTGTTCACTTAATAAAATAGGCGCATTATATTTTTTCGCTAGTGGTCCAGCACATAACGCATCTGGATAATCTACTCCACTAGCTATTACTGCATAATCAGAATTTTGCCATCCTTTTTTTGAAGCCTCATAAGATCTTAAATATCCATTACTTCCAAAAATTCTTTCTCCTACTACATTACCTTTAACATTTACTGTTGCTGAAGCCTTAAATCCTCCATCCTTTGTTGTTGCTGTAATGGTAGTAGCTCCTGCACTTTTCCCTATTATATTACCATAGGCATCTACTACTGCAACATAAGGATGACTTGAAGTCCATGTTACTTGTTTATTTCCTGCGTTTTGAGGAGCTACTTGTGCTTGAATTGCTACTATATCTTCTTTCTTTAAATATACAGTATCCTTACTAAGAGTAACACCAGTTACAGCTTCTCCTACAGTTGGAGGTATCACTTCTCCAGTAGGAGGTATTGCTGTTCCAGAATAGTTTTTTAAATAAGATAAAACTCCTGTTACAATAGCATTAGCACAATCTTCTTTAAATTTATCTGTCCTCATTTTTTCTTCTATAGTTGGATTACTTATAAACTCCAATTCAGCTAAAACTGCTGGCATATAAGTTTCCCTCACAACTGCAAAATCTGCACTTTTAACTCTTCTATTTTTAGAGCCAAGATTATTAATTAAATTATTTTGTATTGGCGTAGCTAATTTTTTACTTTCATTTATTCTTTCTCCAGTACCAGTATAAACATAGGTTTCTGTTCCACTTGTACCTCTATCACTAAAAGAGTTACAGTGAATAGATACAAAAGCATCTGCTCCAAAAATATTTGCCATTTGCGCTCTTGGAGAAAGATCAATAAATACATCTGTAGTTCTACTTATCTGAACTTTAATACCTTGAGCTTCTAGTTTATTTTTTACCTTTAAACTCACATCTAAAGTTACGTCTTTTTCCATTAGCCTATTTAATCCGATAGCACCTGTTTCTGATCCTCCATGTCCTGGATCTATAAATACCTTATGCTCTTTACCTTTAAAAGCTTCATTATTTAATATGTAATTTTGTGGTACATTGAAATCTAAATTTTTTATCTTTTCTTCAAATTCACTGAATTCACCTTTAACCTTTTCCTTCTCTTCATCATTTAGCTGAAGTTCATCTTCTCTAACTTCTATGTCTCCGTTTTCATTTTCTTCGTTTTTGCCACTTTTTATAGATGCAACTTCATGTCCTAAATCTTTTACATATACTTCAAAGACAAATTTCGTACTGTTATCTATGGCATATACTTTTGCTCTCCCATATCCTAAAGTAGTGATTTCACCTTCATTATTAACAGAAACGATATCTTCATTAGAAGATAACCAAACCAAATTTTTCGCTTCTTCTTTGGTAGAAACTACAAATTTATATAAATAACTAGTTTTACCTTTGGATAGACTTATTGGTTCTTTATTTACCTCTAAATATTTATCATACTTTTTTAACTCATTATTGAAATTTGACGAGTTATTTTCTAGTGAAAATGTAATAGTTGAAAAAAATGTTAAAAAAATGAATGTAAAAATTAAAACTAATGAAAAAAACTTAGCATATGTACTTTTTAGACCCTTATAATTGCCCAATGAAATTCCTCCTCTGCCATAAGCTATAGATTATTATTCTTCATTGGAACATAAAATCCTTCTAAAAGTATATTTGAAAGTCTCTTCTTATGTCGCGTAAACAATTTTAAATTTTCATTACTACTTTCTTCTCATCTTTTATTATTCCTTCAATGAAAATCAATGCTAATAATATTAATAAATTTTTAGATTAATATTTCACCTTCATGCATAAGAAAAAAACAGCTACAAAGAGCTGTTCTCCAAATAAACCACCTACATATAAAACTATTTGTTTGCAAAACTGCTAGCAAATTTTTTCCTACGAGATTGAAAATCATATTTAATTTAAGTAAATATCAGTTACTGTATAATTTTAATTATCCTCTGTTTTATTTTTTTCTATAATTTTTTTTGCCACTTTATCTGCATTTATCTTTATATCTTCTGTATTCATAGTTAAAAGAATACCATCTTTAACCACTATTTTCCCATTTACCATAGTATATTTAACTAGACTACTGCTACCACAACAAACTATGGCTACTATAGGGTCATGGCATCCTGCATAAGCCACATCATTTAAATCTACAGCAATAATATCCGCTGCTTTTCCTACTTCAATATATCCAGTATCATATCTACCTAGTACCTCTGCACCTCCTCTTGTAGCCATTTTTAGTATCTCATAAGCTGACAATCCTTTATCTCCATACTTTAAGTGATTTAAAAGATATGCTCTTCTTACTTCTTCCCACATATTAGAGCCATCATTAGATGCACTACCATCTACTGCAATGCCAATTGGAACATTTGCTCTGTACAATTCTGAAGTTCTACATATTCCACTGCCAAGTTTCATATTAGAACTTGGACAATGAGCTATTCCCGCGCCTTGTATGGCTTTAATTTCTCTATCATTTAAAAATATTCCATGTGCATACCAAACATCTTTACCAACCCACTCTAATTCCTCCATAAGTTCCACAGGCCTTCTTCCATATTTTTCAATACAGAATTTTTCTTCATCTAAGGTCTCGGCTAAATGAGTGTGCATCATAACACCTTTTTTTCTAGCTAAATCTTTAGTATTAATCATTAAGTCTTTGCTTACAGAAAATGGTGAGCATGGTGCTAATGCAATTCTAGTCATTGCATAATCTTCCTTATCATGATATTTATTTATTAATCTCTCTGAGTCAGTTAGTATTTCATCTTCCTTTTGAACAACTGAATCTGGTGGTAATCCTCCATTACTTCTTCCTAAACACATAGAGCCTCTTGTGGCATGAAATCTTATACCAACTTCTTTTGCAGCTTTTATTTGTTCATCTATCAATCCTTCACTATTGTTTTTCGGAAATAAATAATGATGATCCATAGTTAAAGTACATCCAGTTTTTAATAATTCACTAAACCCTACAAGTGCTCCATAATAAACTGCACTACTATCAATATATTTCCAAAATTCATAAAGCCCTACGAGCCAAGGGAAAAGTGGTAAATCTTGTACTTCTTTAATCCCTCTAAAAAGAGTTTGATAAAGATGATGATGGGTATTAATAAATCCAGGCATTAAGATTAATTCACTACAATCTATAACCTCGACATCTTCTTTAACATTAATGTCCTTAGCTATTTTTTCAATTTTATTAGATACTACTAATAAATCTACATTGTTTAATATACTTTCTTTATCATTCATAGTTATAAGCGTAGATATATTTTTAAATAATATATTATTCAAAATATCCCCCCCTAGTTTATAATCATTTCTTAATTATATATATTATTTTATATAATATTTTATAATTAAAATTTTTCAACTAACAATTTTATTGCTTGCTTCTCTTCAATAAAAATATATAAATTATTTAGAAAAAATAGATTGTAATTTTTTTAATATTTAATAGATTAGTTAGATTAAACATTTTATTAATAATAAAATTTATAGAATAGTTTGGCCAGAATTTTATGTAATAAAATGTAAAAATTAAAAGTTTTAATTTCCAAAATGTTAATATCTTTTTCAGTTTTAGGATGATATAATATTAATAAAAAACAATAATTGGCGGTGGTTAATTATTGTTTTTTTATTATCTCTATAATTCTTTATGTAATATGTTCAATAAAAGGAGGTGATTTAATGGATTATGCTTTAACTACTATGGAAGCATTTGAAATATTGTATGATAATCCAACATATAGAGCTATAAATGCTGAAGGTCATACTTTAGAGCTTAGAGGTGAAGAAAAGTATATTATTCATCGACGTGTTAAACTTGCTAAAGATAAACATGTCAGCATGAAGGATACTTGGAGAATTATAAAACCTATATCCTATGAAAAAGCAAATGAGTTATTTAAACGTTTGAGAACTATTGAATGTAGATTTGAAGATGGAGTTAAAAAAATATATAGTAAAATGCCTATTAATGGCCAATTCATTATAGAGAGTGATTTGCCATATTGTAAGAATTGTTTATGGTATTGTTTTAGCTATATAGATGAGGAGTAATTTTACAATAATTATTTATGGATATTTCTGAAAATTATTATAAAATAAAAAGGCAATAGGAATTTCTATTTTAAGAAACATCCTATTGTTTTTTATTTATAAAGATATAATATAAAATATAAACAATATAGATAAACTACCTTAAAACTTAATATATATCTTTGGTATTTTAATTCACAATGCAAAGTGCACAATTAAGGTGGAAATTATTTTTGATCAAAATAATTTCTTTAATGGATTTTTTAACTAGCAATACAATTGCTAGTGTTTTATTGTAGGGGCGAACACTGTTCGACGCTACGGTTAATCAATTCAAAATTTTGGATTGTGAACTGTGAACTGTGAATTTAGCAGTTTTAGAAGCGATATCAATAAGTGTTAATTATTTTTAGAGATAGATTAAATTTAGGAGTGATATATCTATATTTAGATCTTACTACTTAACTCTACGATTTCTTAACTTTTATCTATTTCATTTATGTACATATGACAAAATAACTAGTCAGATATTTTAATGATATTTTCTGTAAAAAGAATAGAATTTTATGGATAATAGTGCTATCTATAAATTTTTGCTATACACTCTTTGTAAAATTCATATTTAGAATTATTATATCTTTCTTCCAATTATTGATTATAATTTTTAAAAATGATATCATAATAATCATAAAAATATAATATTTAACTATAAATATTAAATTCACTTACATAAATTATATTAATATATTTATCTTTATTCATAATCCTCATTAAAATCTATGATTTATTATTGAATTTACAAATATGAACTTTTTTTCTCATTTAGTCATTTTAACAACTTTTTATATAAATAATTCATTTTTTTCGTAATATGTACCATATTTTGTAAGTTTCTATATAATATTATAGAGATATTTTTAGGAGGTTTACTATGAATTACGGAAGAAGTGATATTAGAAGTCTTAAAGGAAGTGAAACTGAGAAAAACTTACTTAGAACCTTTGCTGGAGAGTCAAGAGCTTCAAATAAGTATATACTCTTTGCAGAAAAAGCTAAGGAAGATGGCTATCAATATGTAGCACAAGTATTTGAAGAAACTGCTCATAACGAACGAGCTCATAGTAGAGCTGTATATAGAGATTTCCTAAAGCAAGTAAGATCTACTGCCGATAACTTAATGTCTGCTATAAAAGGTGAAATAGAAGAGGTTACTAAAATTTATAAAGAATATGAGGATGTAGCTAGAAGTGAAGGCTTTAATCAAATTGCTGATTTTTATAAAGAATTAAGAGAGGTTGAGGAATCTCATGAGAAGAGATTTAAAGCATTATATGACAGAATTATGAATGATATGATGTTTAAAAGCAACAAAGTAGAATCTTGGCAATGTATGAATTGTGGTTATATACATGAAGGCTTAGAAGCCCCTATGGTTTGTGTGTCATGCAAGTACCCTAGATCTTATTTTAAAATTCAGTGCAAAGATTATGAATTATAGGGAAAAATAAGCAGTTTGTTAAAGCTGCTTATTTTTTAAATATATGCAAAATATTAACTACATATATATTATATTATTTTACGTTTAAAACCAACTTTTCTAAAGCAGTAGCAAATTGATCTGGACATGAAGTTGAAGTTTTGCAAGGCACTCCTTTTAATCTTTTAACAACGTCATTAACTTCCATCCCTTCTAATAGGGCTGCTAGTCCTTTAGTATTACCTGGACATCCTTTAACAAATTCAACATTTTTAACTTTATTATCCTCTACTTCAAATTTAACTTCTGTTGCACAACATCCTTTTATTTTATATGTATATTCCATTATTTTCTCCCCTATCTATAGCTTTGCCTCATATATGAATATACATAAAAATACTAAGACATGCAATATGTTTATACGATATTGTATAAGATAGCAATATATATCACATTAAAACATAATCCATAGTCTAATACAAATGTTTACTTAAGTATTTTAATTTACAACTTAAAATAATGAATAATTGACAGTTGATAATTGATAATGAAATTAATTCCTTTAAAGGTTCACTCAAAGATATAAGTTTTCAGTTGTTCTTTAACAAAAATCTTTTGCTCTTATTGTTATATGAAAAGAAAACAATAAATTAGTTAAAAGATTCTCATGCTCTGCTGAGAATTCACCATAATTGTCCGTTCTCCATCGTCAATTATCAATTTTATACTAATGTGAATGTCAGTAATTTAATAATCAATTATATGAATGCATATATTAAATTTGAAAGTAGCGCATGTATATGTATATACATGTGTAAAATAATATTTGACACTAACATTTTATTTACCTATAATTTTATTAAAATATAGTTTTATTAGGAGAGAAGTATATGTTTAATGATATTGATAAATATGTTAATTCTTTTAAAAATATTATTTCTTTAATTAAAGAAAAGTCCGCAAAATCCATTTCTATTAAGGACTTGCCTAAAGCTGAGACTGCACTTGTAGTAATAGATATGATAAATGGTTTTGCTAAGTCAGGAAATCTTTATAGTCGTAGAATAGAAGCTTTAATTCCTGAAATAAGCTCTATTATGAAATGCTGTAAAGATGAAAATATAAAAGTTATTGCTTTTGGTGATAGTCATACAGATTTATCACCAGAATTTAATTCCTATCCTAAGCATTGTATAAAAAATAGTTTTGAAGCAGACATGGTTGAACCATTAAAATCTATTAATAATTATAATTTCATAGAAAAAAACTCAACTAATGGATTTTTAGAGGAAAAGTTTCAAATTTTTCTTAGAGATAATCCTAAAATAACTAATTTTATCATTGTAGGAGACTGCACTGACATTTGTATTGAGCAATTTGCGACTACGCTTAAAGCATATTTTAACAAAAATAACATAATTTCTAGAATAATTGTTCCTATGAATGCTGTAGATACTTATGACTTATCTCCTCATGATGGTGACTTAATGCATATATTAGGATTATTTACGATGATAAATAATGGAGTAGAAATAATAAGTTCAATTAAGTAATTATTTAAATAATCTTTGGGAATACTATCTTTACATTTCTATTTAAATTGGAAAGGTGATAGTTATGAACTCTACGGATAAAAAATTTCACTTATTTTTGCTATTTAGTATTATCATAATTCTAATATGGTCAGGTATTAGACCTTATAGTAGATATAATTGGTTCTTCGAAGTTTTTTCTTGTTTTATCATTATAGCTGTATTACTTTTTACATATAATAAATTTAAATTTTCTAGTTTAGTATATATTGTAATATGGCTTTCTTTGGCTACTATGGCTATAGGTGGACATTACTCTTATAAAAATGTTCCATTGTTTAACTATCTTAAAGATGTACTTGATTTATCTAGAAATCATTTTGATAGATTAGGACATATAATACAAGGTGCAGCTTCAGCTTTAGTGACTGCTGAACTTCTTATTAGAAAAAAAGTACTGAAAAATAAATTTTTTATTTTTCTTATTTCACTTTCTGTTTCTGTAGCAATAAGTGCTTTATATGAAATAGGAGAAGTGGTAGGAGGATATTATATAGCTCATAAGAGAAATGATTTTTTACAAATGCAGGGTGACCAATGGGATACTCAATGGGATATGCTCTGTGCAGCTATAGGTGCATTTTTCTCTCTTACTGCTTTAAGTCCAATACATTGGAAAATATTAAGAAAAAAATTCAATGTAAGATAAAGAATTGATATTATCAACTCTTTATCTTTTTTAATACTAATCATTACTTTAATTAGATAATATTAAAATATAATACAATGGTGCTTAGTCTTTAATAAAATACCATTATATATAATCTATGCTTGGAGGTAATAATTCATGAGATATGTTATTGTATGTACAATTAAAGGTCCTGCTGGAGAGTTTAATAATAAATTAAGAAAAGATATTTTTCATAAATTTGGTGCTAAATCTTCAAAACTTCCTGCTCATTTTACCATAAAAGCTCCTTTTGACTATGATAATATTATAGAACTAGAAAATATATTGGAGAATTTCTCAAAAACTTATAGTAAAGCACCTATTGAAATTAAAGGCTATAACTCCTTTAGAAAAGATGTGATATATATGGATGTTAAAATGTCAAAAGAAGCTAAAGATACCCATGATAAACTTATAGATGAACTAGTAAAACTTCCTTACTTGACCTTTAAATCTAATGAAGGAAAAAATAAAATTTTTCATATAACTATAGCTTCTAAAAAAATTTATGATAAATTTGAATCAATAAAAAATTATGTAGAATCCTTTCCTTGTAACTTTCAAAGTTTTTTTGACAACATAGGAATTTATAAGTGGGTAGATAACACCTGGGTACTGCATAAAGAATACGAATTATTCCCTTAAATATTTAATCCATAAAAAACTCCATGACGTTATCCATGGAGTTTTAACTATAATTTTTCATCTTTAATTCTTAATTTTTAATTCATAGAAAAGAATTTTTATTATGAAAATTAAAATTCGGATATTTCTCAGTGGTAACTGAGAAAT